>JAFTKT010000041.1 GCA_017453145.1 Clostridia bacterium | reverse complement strand
TATCCCAAATACGGACAAAACGCCGTTACGGTAGTAATACAATTTTCTATTTCTTCTTTACAGCGTTCTTCGTTTACGGTGATGCCGTCGATACAGTTTATTCGGAACGTCCTAACACCGTTTGCAAGCGTTTCGAGCGATTCGAATAAACGATAAAAAATGACGGGTTCAAACGCATTGAGTTCTAATTGTCCCGCTTCGGCGGCGTGCGTGATTGTCGCGTCGTTGCCGATAATCAAAAACGCGATTTGGCTAACGACTTCGGGGAGTACGGGATTTACTTTACCTGGCATAATCGACGAACCGTTTTGTTTGGCAGGGAGATTGATTTCTGAAAATCCTGCACGCGGGCCTGACGACATAAGCCGCAAGTCGTTTGCAATCTTGGAAAGGGTAACGGCGCACGATTTGAGAATCCCCGAAACGTAAACGAACGCGTCGAGGTTTTGCGTTGCGTCGATTAAATCTTCCGCTTGCACGAGCGGTAACCTTGTAACCTTGCAAAGGTTGGGGAGTATATTTTGCATATAATATTTATTCGCGCTTATCCCCGTGCCGATTGCCGTACCGCCCATATTCAAAACGGACAGGGCGGCGATTGCACTATCAAAACGCGTAATATCCCGCGATATGGCAGAGGCATACGCTTTGAACACCTGCCCAAAACTGACGGGAACAGCGTCTTGCATTTCTGTTCGACCGATTTTAAGAACGTTGTGATATTCTTGGCTTTTCGCAAGGAACGCGGCTTGTAACGCTTTCAATTCGACAATCGCCGATTGTAACATTCGAACCGTTGCGATTTTTCCTGCGCTGGGAAACACGTCGTTGGTCGATTGCCCGCAATTTGCGTGGTCGTTGGGGTGCACCGTTGAATAGTCGCCTTTTTGCCCGCCGAGCAGTTCAATTGCGCGGTTTGCAATCACCTCGTTGGCGTTCATATTCAGCGACGTGCCCGCGCCGCCTTGCACGGGGTCGACGATAAAATGCTCGGTGAGCTTTCCTGCGATTATCTCGTCGCAAGCCGCAATCATTGCGTCTGCGATTTCATTGCGTATGACGCCCGCTTGCTTATTCGTGAGCGCGGCGGCTTTTTTAATTTCCGCAATCGCGCGGATAAATTGCATATGTACTTTTCTGCCGCTAATCGGAAAATTTTCAAATGCGCGCAGCGATTGCACGCCGTAATAAGCCTCGATAGGGATTTCCTTTTCTCCGATGCTGTCCTTTTCCATTCTCGTATTTTTCATGATATTTCTCCTTCGGCGTATCTTTTTACTTGATTATAGCACAAAAATATGATATAATCAAATACATATTAAAATATATTTATTATAACTATTTTGTTATAGTGAGGAGCGTGGCTATGTTTCGACACAAGGATTATATTATGACGATTTACGAAACGGGCGGTTTTACGAAAGCGGCTGAAAAGCTTTTTGTATCCCAGCCCTCGCTTTCGGCGACGGTCAAGAGGGTAGAGGACAAAATCGGCGCGCCGATATTCAATCGTTCCACAATGCCGATTACGTTAACGGAAACGGGGCGGGAATATATGAAATACGCCTTACAAATCAAAGAGATTGAAGAGGATTTCGAACGATATGCGGCGGATTACGGCAGTCTTTCGACGGGGAAATTGCGAATCGGCGGCAGCAGCTTTTTTTCTTCGTTTATCTTGCCTGAATTGATTTCGGCATTCAAGAAAAAACATTCCGCCATACAGTTTGAAATTTTAGAGGACAGCACGAGAAATTTAATTTCGAGGCTTGGAGATAACACGTTGGATTTGATGATTGACAATGCCGTTTTGCATGAAAAGCATATCGAATGCAAAATCTACAAATCGGAGCGTTTGCTCCTTGCCGTCCCCAAGAGCTTTCCTATCAATGCAAAATTTGAAAAACAGCGTTTCACCGCCGAACAAATCAAAAACGACGAGCATTTACAAGGCAAAAGCATTGATTTTTCCAAATTAAAGGGTCAGCCGTTCGTTTTATTACACAATGAAAACGACACGGGTAAACGCGCGGATAAATTATTTAGAAAATACGAAATGAAACCGAACGTCGTCTTTTACTTGGACCAGCAAATCACTTCGTATAATATGGCGTGTACGGGTATCGGGATTGCCTTTTTGAGCGACACGCTCATAAAACGGATTGCCCCTTCTAACGAAATGTATTATTACGTAATAGGCGACAGCCTTGCCGAGCGGAATATCTATTTCTATTATAAAAAGAACCGTTATCTGTCTGTGGCATGTAAAAAGTTTATTGAATATAACACGGAAAAATAACGCACGTATTCTCAAAAAATGTTAAAATTTTCAAAAAAAGCGAAAAAAACACCCTCGCGCACTTGAATTTTTTTTTGGAATATGCTATACTGATTACAGTCGGAATAAATTTCGGGCGTTTTCTCTTGCGAAAAAACGCACCGAATACGTATTCCGCGTACAAATCGAAAAAAATATTTTGGAGGAATTTCATTTATGACAATATCACAAGACGTTGCTCAAATGTTCCGCGTTGCAAAAGGCGCAGGCGTTGCGCGCCATGAAAACGCTGCGATTCCCGAAGAAGGCAAGTGGGTTCATGCGAAAGAGATTAAAGACATCAGCGGTTTCACGCACGGTATCGGTTGGTGCGCACCCCAACAGGGCGCTTGTAAATTGAGCCTGAACATCAAACAAGGAATCATTCAAGAGGCACTCGTGGAAACCATCGGCTGCTCGGGTATGACCCATTCGGCGGCGATGGCAGCGGAAATTTTACCTGGTAAAACCCCGCTCGAAGCTTTGAACACTGACCTCGTTTGCGACGCAATTAACACCGCAATGAGAGAATTGTTCCTGCAAATCGTCTACGGCAGGTCGCAATCGGCGTTCTCCGACGACGGGCTTTCCATCGGCGCAGGGCTTGAAGATTTGGGCAAAGGACACCGTTCGCAGGTTGGTACGATGTATTCGACCTTGCAAAAGGGCGTTAGATACCTTGAAATGGCAGAGGGCTACGTTACCCGTCTTGCGCTCGACGCGAGCAACGAGGTAATCGGCTACGAATTCGTTTCGCTTGGCAAAATGACCGATTTCATCAAGAAAGGTATGGAGCCGAACGAGGCGTATCAAAAGGCTATGGGGCACTACGGCAGATTTAGCGAAGAACAGGGCGCGGTTAAGTTTATCGACCCTCGCAAGGAATAATAGAGGAGGACAAGCAAATGGCATTATTTGAAGGTTACGAAAGAAGAATCGATAAAATTAACGGCGTTTTGAAAGAATACGGCATTTCGTCCGTAGAAGAATGTAAAGAAATCTGCCTTGCAAAAGGCGTAGATTGCGATAAAATCGTTCGTGCAGGACAACCTATCTGTTTTGAGAATGCGGTTTGGGCGTACACGGTTGGCTCGGCGATTGCAATTAAAAAAGGTTGCACGAAAGCCTCCGACGCGGCGGCCGCTATCGGTATCGGTTTGCAAGCGTTCTGTATTCCCGGCTCGGTTGCACAGAACAGACAAGTAGGTCTTGGACACGGTAACTTGGGTGCAATGCTCCTTTCCGACGAAACGGAATGTTTCTGTTTCCTTGCAGGGCACGAATCGTTCGCGGCGGCAGAGGGTGCAATCTCCATCGCCTTGAACGCAAACAAAGTTAGAAAGAACCCGCTCCGCGTCGTTTTGAACGGCTTGGGCAAGGACGCGGCGTATATCATTTCGAGAATTAACGGTTTCACGTTTGTAGAAACGGAATTCGACCCCGCTTCCGAAACGGTTAAAGTCGTTTACGAAAAAGCGTTCTCCGAAGGCGACAGAGCGAAAGTTAAATGCTACGGTGCGGATTCCGTTCCCGAAGGCGTTGCGATTATGAAACTTGAAAACGTCGGCGTTTCGATTACGGGTAACTCCACGAACCCGACCCGTTTCCAACACCCCGTTGCAGGCACGTACAAGAAATGGTGCAACGAAAACGGTGTGAAATATTTCTCCGTTGCGTCTGGTGGCGGTACGGGCAGAACGCTCCACCCCGACAATATGGCGGCAGGCCCTGCGTCCTACGGCATGACGGACACGATGGGCAGAATGCACTCCGATGCGCAATTCGCAGGTTCGAGCTCCGTTCCCGCACACGTGGAAATGATGGGGCTTATCGGTGCAGGTAACAATCCTATGGTCGGTATGACCGTTGCTTGCGCAGTTGCTATCGAAGAGGCAATGAAGGCGTAAATTCGTTATATTTGAAAAGGCTTGCGTGAATACACGCAAGCCTTTTATCGTATGCTGTTTTTATATTCTTTCGGGGTCATACCCGTTTGTTTTTTGAACACGGAATTAAAGGTGGAAACGGAATCAAAACAGAGAGCAACTGCAATTTCCGAAAAGGTGTAACCGTGTCGAATTAACTTTTTCGCCTCGTCCGTTTTCATTTTCAAATACGTTTGATAAATACTACTGCCCGTCTTTTTTCGGAAATACGTGCATAGCTGGGTCATGCCGTAGTGCAATTCGTCGCACAAATTTTCAAGCTGAAATTTATCATAGAGTTTTGTCTGTAAAATGCGCACGATTTCGTCTTGCAATTCCGTTGAGTCGGCAATTTTAGAAACGAAAAACGCCTGTGGAGATTGACGGTTTTGTTCCGCACGCATCAAATAGATTAAAAGCGATTCCAAAGCGTTTTGAATAATCTGTTCGCCGCCTAAATTCGGCGTATCGCGCAGTTCAAGCGCGTTCAAATGCGGGTCGAAATCAGGCAAATAAAAGGTTTTTTGCGCCTCATTCATCACGTTTTGGAGTAGATAACGGTATTCTTCGGGCACGGAAAGGATTTTATCGCAAAAATACTGCATGGCGGGCGAGGAGCACAAAAAGGAAACGATAAACAAATTCGGTTCGTTGTCGCCGCTTTCCACAAAGTGCGGTTGGTTGGGTTTGATAAAGAGAATTTCGCCTTGTTTGAGGTGAACTTTTCTGTCCTCAACGCCGATGGCAACTCCGCCTTTGTCCGCGTAGTTTATTTCCCAAAAATCATGCGTTTCTTCGGGAAAAACGTAATTTTTCGCAAGCGCTTGATAATGAATGGTTACAATCTTTTTAATATTGATAAGATTTGAAATTTTGTGCATATAAAATTTTTTCTTGCCGTATTCCATAACACTATTATAACAAACCGTTTTGCGTTTGTAAACTGTTTTTCGCTAATAATAAAATTTTTAATCAATGAATAAAATGCGAAAGAATACCAAATTATCTTGAAATAATTTTATTTGTTTTTACTCTTAAATATTGTATAATAAATACAAGATACATAGGAGGTGGTATTTATGATAGATTATATGAAAACGTATGGCGGCGTTGCGAACTTATTCGCGCTCAAAGGCGAAGTGAAAGAAATTTGTCCTTATGGCGAGGGGCACATCAACTTGACCTTGCTTGTAACGACGACGGAAAAACGGTATATTATGCAAAAAATGAACACGCGCGTGTTCTCCAATCCCGTTTCCTTGATGAAAAACATTTGCGGCGTTACCGAGCATTTACAGGCGAGAGGCATTGAAACGCTTAACGTCGTGCCGACAAAAACGGGCGAGTCGTTCTTGAACGGGGAAGAATGTTACAGGGTGTACGATTTTATCGAAAACACGATTACCTATCAAACCTCGCCGAATATCGAGGTGTTCCGCAACTCGGGTAGGGCGTTTGGCGAATTCCAAAACTATCTTGCCGAATTCGACGCGTCCAAGCTCACGGAAACAATTAAGCGTTTCCACGACACCCCCAAGCGTTTTGCCGATTTCAAAGCCGCGCTCGCAGAGGATAAATGCAATCGCGCAAAGGATTGTCAAGAAGAAATCGAGTTTGTGCTTGCGAGAGAAAACACCTACGGGATTGCAATGGAGAGCCTGCGCGACGGCTCTTTGCCGCTTCGCGTTACGCATAACGATACCAAACTTAACAACGTGCTTATGGACGAAAAAACGGGGCTCGGCCGCGCGGTAATCGATTTGGATACGATTATGCCCGGTTCTATGCTGTTCGATTTCGGCGACTCTATTCGTTTCGGTGCGTCTACGGCGGCAGAGGACGAAAAGGATTTGGACAAGGTGCATTTTGACATTCACCTTTTCAAGGCGTATGCGGAAGGTTATTGCGGCGCGGTAAAAGACAGCATCACGGAAAAAGAGGCGGAGCTTTTGCCCTACGGCGCGTATTTAATGACGATTGAATGCGGCATGCGTTTCCTTGCCGACTATCTTGCAGGCGACACGTATTTTGCGACGAAATATCCCGAGCACAACCTCGTGCGTTGCCGCACCCAATTCCGTCTTGCGAGTGAAATGCAAGCGCAGTTTGAAGAAATGGGAAAAATTATCAGCGATATTTTACAATAAAACGTTCTTATAAAACGGGCGACGGAGTTTTCCGTCGCCCGTTTTTCAATAATAGCGGTGGAAAGCTTGTTTTTTTTGTCGAAATGTGGTAATATTATATGCAAGACGTATTAAACGGAGCGAATTATGAAAAATATTGCAGTGGTAGGATTAGGAATTATCGGCGGTTCAATTTGCGGCGCGTTGACGAACGCAGGCTATCAGGTAGACGGATTTGGACGGAGCAGCGCCTCCGTCGAATACGCTTTGAACGCGGGATATATACGCGCAAAAGGGGAAAATCTTTCCCTCTACGACGTCGTGTTTATTGCCGTGCCGCCGCGCGCAACGCTTGAATATCTCCAAACCGCAAGGTTCAAGGACGGTGCGCTTGTATGCGATATTTGCGGCGTGAAATCGGAAATTGAAAAAGCCGTCTATTCGCAAAAACGGAACTATCGCTACGTAGGCTTACACCCTATGGCAGGTAAAGAAACGTCGGGCATAGGCTCTGCCTCGCCTACTCTTTTCAAAAAAGCAAATTTAATAATCACGCACGCACCGCAAACGCGAAGAGAGGACGTCAACGAAGTCAAGCAATACGCGTTTGCAATGGGCTTTGGTAAAATCGTGGAATGTAGCGCAGAGGAACACGATAAAAAAATTGCGCTCACCTCACAGCTTGCACATATCGTCTCCAACGCCTACGTGAAAAGTCCGCAGGTACGCGGTTGCGACGGTTTTACAGGCGGCAGTTTTCAAGATATGACACGAATTGCGGGCGTAGACGAACAGGTCTGGACACCGCTGTATGCAAGCAATCGCGAGAATATCGTGCGGGAATTGAGCGGCTTGATTGATAATCTTTCCGCTTATCGCGACGCGTTGAGCGCAAAAGACGACGAAATGCTTTCCGCGCTGTTGCGCGAGGGGCGCTTAATTCGTGAAACAATCAAACGCAGGAATAATTAATTTTTTTGAATATTGAACAAAATTCATTTTACATTTTGCAAAAAATCTGATATAATAGTGTCGAAAATGGTCGAAAGAAAGCAAAAAAACTGTCAAATAACCATCGTTTCGATGGTGGACGGGCGGGAAACTACTACCGCCTGCGAGGGAATATACCGCGAAGAGGATGGGAAAATTACGCTCGCTTATGCCGACGATAATGCCGAAACGTTGCTCGTTTTTGACAAAGACGTTGTGCAAGTGGAGCGAAAGGGCGATTATTCGCTCTCATTGCGTCTAAAAGAAAACGAATTGACGTCGGGTTTTCTTGGTATAAACGGCGGGCAAGGCGAAATATCAACGTATACGCATAAACTTGCATATTCGAGCAACAAACGGGTGTTTTTGGCGATTTTGCATTATGATTTACTCTTTTCGACTGACCCCCAAAGCATGAAACTGCGGCTTTCGGTTAAGCGTTTATGATTTACACTTTACACAAAGGAGAACATTATGGACAAGAAATTCGACGAGCAAACTATCGGCGCGTTTAAGGCGGAATGCGCAAGTGTTTTGCAAGCGTGTTCGATTGAGACTTTGCGCGTCTACGGCAGATATTTACAGCATCCCATGCCGACAAAATTGAAAAAAGAGCCGTTGATTCAAGATATTATTTCGATACTGTTAGGCGAAGAAATCTCTGGCGAGAAACAGGCAGGGGAACGCAGTGCGCGCGGTGCGCCTCCGAAAAATAATCATATCGACCCTGAAATGCAGAGTAAAATCAGCGAGCTTTCGTTGCGTTATTTTGGCGTCGCGAATTTAGAGGGTAGTTTTGTCAAGGAACAAAAAGAACTTTTGGAAATTCAACAAGCGAACCCCAGCAACCTGCTCGTTTTTGAATCGAATAACCGCGCAGAGCTCACCGAATGGAAAGACGAGGTTCAAAAAGAAGTTTATCGCGGACAGGTACACGTCTGCGCCCCGAACAGCTATTTATTGCCGCTTGATTTTAACAATAACGCGGAAAAAATCGTCGTTTATGCGGAACTGTTGAACAGATACGGTCTGCGTGCGGGCGACGTTATCACTTGCAACGCGGTAAAACACGAAAAATTCTTGATAGCGTCGAATGTTTTAACGGTAAACGGTATGCAGGTTTTCGAGTTGTCGCGTCAAGAATTTGACGAAAGCGAAGTGTGCTATCCCTATCGGCAAATCGATTTTTTGCACCACTCTAACGCTCCGATTTCCGCGAAATACGTACAATGGCTTTTGCCTTTTTATCACGGGCAACGCGGCGGGATATTCGCCGCACCCAAAGCGGGAAAAACCACACTTATTTTCGAGCTTGCCAAAGCGTTACAGGGAACAGGCGTATATCCGTTTGTGCTTTTGAACGCGCAAGCGCCCGAAACGGTCTGGAAATTCCGCAACGCTTTTCCGTGCGAACAACTCGTGTACACAACCTATGAGGACGAGGCAGACAAGATTGTTTTGGCGGCAGACGCGCTTTTACAACGCGCGAAACGCTATGCAGAGTGCGGAAAAGACGTGGTTTTGTTCGTCGATTCCGTAAACGCGCTCGCCCACGCCTATAACGAAACGCCCGAATCGGCAGGTGGAAAAACTTTGGCAGGGGGCATGGAAAGCAAAACGTTAAATTATATCCGCAAATATTTAGGCGCGGCAAGATGCTTTAACAAAAGCGGCTCGTTGACCATTCTTGCAGCGCAAAGCTACAACACGGGCAATCCCGCCGACGATTTGCTTGCCTCCGAATTGCGAAATCACACGAATTTTTCTCTTTCTTTAAGCGTAGAGCTTGCAGGAAAGCGCATTTATCCTGCCATTGATTTGCTCCGTTCACAGGTGGATTACGGTGCGGCGAACGATAAATCCGATTTTGATTTGCTCGATTTTGAAATACGCCAAAACGTTTTGCCTACACTTGGCGAGAAAAAATTCTGCGAGATGCTCCAAAATTCGCAATCCAAGACGGAATTTTTGAAGAAAATCGGGGTAAAAAAATAGTATTATTTTATTTTCCTATACCTGTTTTTGGGAAGAGTTAGGAAATACCGAGCTTTTCCGATTTTAACGAAAAATTATCTATAACTTTTTTCTATACCACATTTTGTGTTCAGTTGCTTGACTTTACCACAAGATGTGGTATAATATTAAGGCATGGATAAATAATTCATACAATATATTGTATTAGCAAAGAAAAAGACAAACGCAAGAAATAATACTAACGGGTAGAGCAAGATGTGCTGGTTGAGGGGAAAAAGGCGTTTGGTGGAGGAGTGAAGGAATGAATATTATTAAAAGAAGTGGTCAAGAAGTCGTATTTGATAAGGAGAAAATCGTTGCCGCCGTTCGTAAAGCGAATAAGGAAATCGTTGAATCGGCGCGGATTTCCGAAATGGAAATCGTCGGCATTGCAGGCGCAGTAGCCGACGAATGCATGAAAATGGGTCGTTCCGCGCACGTCGAAGAAGTGCAGGATATGGTCGAAAACCGTCTTATGGATATGAAGGCGTTCGTTTTGGCGCGTAAATATATTACCTACCGTTATACCCGTGAGCTTGTTCGTAAATCCAACACGACGGACGCGCAAATTCTCACGCTTATCGAATGCAATAACGAAGAGGTAAAGCAGGAGAACTCTAATAAAAACCCGACGGTTAACAGCGTGCAAAGGGACTATATGGCAGGGGAAGTTTCCAAAGACTTGACCCGTCGTATTTTATTGCCCGACGATATTGTCGCGGCGCACGACCAAGGCTTAATTCACTTCCACGACGCCGATTATTTCGCACAGCATATGCATAACTGCGACCTTGTCAATTTAGAGGACATGCTCCAAAACGGCACGGTTATTTCTGGTACGCTTATTGAAAAGCCGCATAGCTTTTCAACGGCTTGTAATATCGCCACACAAATTATCGCGCAGGTCGCGTCTAACCAATACGGCGGTCAAAGTATTTCCTTGACGCATCTTGCGCCGTTCGTGGATATTAGCCGCAAGAAGATTCGCAAGGAAGTCGCAGAAGAACTTTCGGGCGTTAGCGTAACGGAAAAACAGGTTATCGAAATTGCCGAAAAACGTCTGCGCGACGAAATCCGCAGAGGTATTCAAACCATTCAGTATCAAGTCGTAACTCTGCTCACGACGAACGGACAAGCCCCGTTCGTTACGGTATTTATGTATCTGAACGAGGCGCGCGACGAGCAAGAAAAAGCCGACCTTGCAATGATTATCGAAGAAACGCTCAATCAACGTATTAAGGGCGTTAAAAACGAATCGGGTGTTTGGATTACGCCTGCATTCCCCAAGCTTATCTACGTGTTAGAGCCCGATAATATTTCCGAAGACCAGAAATACTGGTATTTAACCGAGCTGGCGGCAAAGTGTACGGCAAAACGTATGGTGCCCGACTATATTTCCGAAAAGAAAATGCTTGAATATAAGGTCGACAAAAACGGCGAGGGGCATTGTTATACCTGTATGGGTTGCAGAAGTTTCTTAACGCCTTACGTAGACGAGAACGGGAAACCGAAATACTACGGCAGATTTAATCAAGGCGTGGTAACGATTAACCTCGTAGACGTAGCGCTTTCGTCCGGTCGCGACGAAACGAAGTTTTGGGAAATTTTCGACGAACGTTTGGAACTTTGCTATCGTGCGCTTATGCACCGTCATAACAGGCTTCTCGGCACGCTGTCCGACGCCGCGCCTATCCTTTGGCAATACGGTGCTTTGGCGCGTTTGGAAAAAGGCGAAACCATCGACAAACTCTTGTTTGGCGGCTATTCGACGATTTCGCTCGGCTATGCAGGGCTTTACGAATGCGTCAAGCACATGACGGGCAAATCGCACACCGACGAGGACGCAAAACCGTTTGCGCTTGCGGTTATGCAAAAAATGAACGACAAATGTAAGGGCTGGAAAGCCAAAGAGAATATCGATTTCTCGCTCTACGGCACGCCGCTTGAAAGCACGACGTATAAGTTCTCCAAATGCCTGCAAAAGCGTTTCGGCGTTATTCCCGGCGTTACGGACAAAAACTATATCACGAACAGCTATCACGTACACGTATCCGAGCAAATCGACGCGTTTACCAAGCTTAAATTCGAGAGTGAATTTCAGCAACTTTCGCCCGGTGGCGCGATTAGCTACGTAGAAGTGCCGAATATGCAAAATAATATTCCCGCCGTGCTTGCGGTTATGAAATTCATCTACGAGAATATTATGTATGCCGAGCTCAACACCAAGAGCGATTACTGTCAAGTTTGCGGCTACGACGGCGAAATTCAAATCCAAACGGATGAATCGGGCAAGCTTATTTGGGAGTGTCCTTGCTGTCAAAACCGCGACCAAGCCAAAATGAACGTTGCACGGCGTACTTGCGGCTATATCGGCACGCAGTATTGGAATCAAGGCAGAACGCAAGAAATCAAAGACCGCGTTCTTCACTTGTAATTATCGGGGTTTTCTATGAACTACGCAACGATTAAATGGACGGATATTGCAAACGGCGAAGGGGTACGCATTTCCCTGTTCGTGTCTGGTTGTACGCATCATTGTAAAAACTGTTTCAACGAAGTCGCTTGGGATTTTGCCTACGGCGAACCGTTCACAAAACAGGTTGCGGATAAAATTCTTGCTGAACTTAAAGAACCGTATATCGCAGGATTGTCCTTGCTCGGCGGCGAACCGCTCGAACCGCAAAACCAAGAGGCGCTGTATCCGTTTATTAAAGAGGTAAAAAAGCGTTATCCGAATAAACCCATTTGGTGCTATACGGGTTTTGTGCTCGACGAAAAAACGGGCGAGTTGAAAGAAACGCATAAAAACACCCGTTATACCAAAAAATTGATTGCTTTGTTCGACGTGCTTGTGGACGGTCCGTTTGTCGAAGAATTAAAAGACATACGCCTTAAATTTCGAGGCTCGGCAAACCAACGCTTGATAGACGTACAGAAAACGTTACAAGCAGGTGAATGCATTGCATATATGGAATAAATAAAAACAACGCCGCATACGATAACGTATGTCGGCGTTTTTGTGTAAATGCAATAGAATATGGAAACGGCTGTTCGGTGGGCTTGGCGTTTGCGTTACGTTTATTTCCCTTTGTTGTGCGCACGTCTTATATAACACGCAGACGGTGGAAATAGGGCACGGATTTTATTATTTATTATCCGAAGCCCCGACTACGCAAGCCACCGCACAATTTGTGCAATTACAGGGCGGCGCGGGCTATGTACTAACGCACAATAAGAGTGAATACGTCGCCTATGCGGTATACTTGTCGGCAGAAGAAAGCGAAAAGGCACGCTGTTCGCTTTTGGAAACGGGCGATAATGCTATGTGTTTGGGTGTTCATTGCAATAAACTGTATTTGAAAAAAGCGTCTGATAAACGCTCTGCGGCAAAAATCAAAGGCGCGTTCGAAAGCTTATACGGCTGTATACAAGTATTAAACGGTGAAATTAAACGTCTTGAAAAGGGCGCAACGCAAGAATCCGACAAAAGGATATTGAATGATTTGGCGCGAAAGTTGGCGTATTTATCGAAAGACAATCCTTTGCAAACGGTGGAATATGCGCAAATCTGCAATCGTGCCGCCAAGCGAATAACCGAGTTGACGAAAGGCGTGGTATACGTAAAGGATTTGCGGTATGTGTTATGCGAAACGTGCAACGATTATTCGAAATTAAGCAAGATTTTTTCCCTTTGAAAATAAATTTTTTCAAAAAGCAGAATTTTTTTGAAAAAGGGCGAAAAAACGCTTGCTTTTTTCCTTTCGATTAGGTATAATGAATAAGCTGTCGTTGAGAGAGCGAAAACAATATGCTACTGTGGCTCAGTCGGTAGAGCAGCTGATTCGTAATCAGCAGGTCGCCGGTTCAAGTCCGGCCAGTAGCTCCAAAGCAGAGCAGTTGGGTTTACCAGCTGTTTTGTTTTTATAAATAATCGTGCGGGGTTGCAAAAAAACTTGCAACCCCGCACGATTATCCATTATATAAAAATTTCACGTTTTCTCGTCCGCTCATAAAGCAAAGCGTGGATTTGGTCGGCGAACAAGTCTTTTTCATACACCGCACGCGCAACGCCTTCTAAACGGCTTGCGTCGGCAGTTCGAACCAATAATGGGAACGCACTCTCGCCAAGTGCGGACAATACGTCTTGCCTTTCTTTTTTAACGGCTAAAACGCGCAAATACAGCGTATCGGATAACGCCGCTCGAATTAAGCTTTCTTCAATCGATAAAAGGTTTTGAAGCGCAATTCTCCGTATTCGCGAAGAGGTGTAGCGAGCGGAGGTGAGCGTTTCCACAAGCGGAAGATTTTCTTCTGCCGTGCGTTTGAATGCGTTTTCTAATCCCTCCGTGCAATCGCAAACGCGCGCAATCCGTGCCTTTTCCGTCGCAAGTAGCGCGTACTTTTCCAAAGTTTCCAAGCACGTTTCAAGCCGCTTGGGTAAATCGTCGAAAACAAACGGAGGGAGTTGATTTTTAATACCGTCGCCTTTTTCAATCGCCGCACGGATTGCTGTTGCGGAGGAGTATTCTTCGCGTAAATCCGTTTCCGAATACCCTGCGCCCGTTCTTTGAATGGGCAAAATTTCAATATCCGTGTTTTGGGTAAGAATGGCTTTGGTATATTCCAAACCTAAAATATTATTCGGAGAAGAGAGCAAATCAAACGGAATAAAACCTGCCCAAGCCTTTGCGCGCGCCTTTGCATAGCTTGCACCGTTTGCGATTTCTCGTTTGATGGTTTCCGACACCTCTTGCGGCTCGTTGCTCAAATACCTTGCGGCAAGCTTAAACGCCGTCTTATCCGCGCTTTCTGCGCCAAAACAAAGCGTTTTGACATCGGGGATAGAGGAAAGCAACCGAATTGCGCCGTTTGCGAATAGTTCGGCGTTTGAGGTCGCGAACACGGTGGGGAGTTCCAGCACAACGTCTGCTCCCGCAAGCACCGCGTGTCGTGCACGGGTGAACTTATCGACGATTGCCGCCTCGCCGCGCTGTACGAAATTACCGCTCATTACACACAGCAAAGCGTCCGCATTCGTTCGGGCTTTTGCCTCGCGGAGCTGATATAAATGTCCGTTATGGAAAGGGTTGTATTCACAAATTATTGCGCAAATTTTCATATTAATACTCTGGAAATCCTTTACATTGTTAAAAATGTGTGCTATAATATAATGTGATAGCAAAGCGAATACGCTTGTTCCTATCTATTATAAACGAAAATTAAAAAATAATAAAGCATTTCAAGGAGTAAAACTATGAAAAAGATTCTTGATGAAATAAAAATCAAGGCAAAAGCGCTCCAAAAGACGATTGTTCTTTGTGAGGGCGAGGATTCCCGCGTCGTGAAAGCGGCGGCAGACGCAACGAAAGAGGGCGTCGCGAAAATCGTTCTGCTTGGTAACGAAGCAGAAATTAAAGCAAAGAACCCTGAAATCGATTTAACCGGCGTAACGATTGTCAATCCTTTGACGTCGGCTCAGCTCCCCGCATACAACGCAAAGCTTTGCGAGCTCCGCGCTAGCAAAGGCATGACGCCCGACCAAGCGGCTAAATTGCTCGCGGACGGCACGTATTTCGGCGCTATGATGCTGAAAATGGGGGACGTTGACGGCTTGGTTTCGGGTGCTTGCCACTCGACGGCAAACACGCTCCGTCCCGGACTTCAAATAATTAAAACGGCAAAGGGCGTTTCGTCCGTTTCCAGCTTTAACTTAATGATTTGCCCTCCGCAAGGCAATCCATATTGTCCCGACGGGCTCGTCGTGTTCGCCGATTGCGGTTTGAACCCGACGTATACGAGCGAAGGGCTTGCCGATTGCGCGCTGGCAACGGCTAATTCCGCAAAGGCGATTGCGGGCATTGACCCGAAAGTTGCAATGCTTTCTTTCTCCACGAAAGGTAGCGCAAAGCACGACAACGTTTCACTCGTTGCGGAAGCGGTTAAAATTGCAAAAGAAAAAGCGCCCGATTTGAAGCTTGACGGCGAGTTGCAATTCGACGCGGCAATCGTGCCCTCCGTTGCGGCGCTCAAAGCGCCCGATTCTCCCGTTGCAGGACAAGCGAACGTGTTCGTATTCCCCGAACTGCAATCGGCGAATATCGGCTATAAAATTGCCGAGCGTTTGGGCGGGTTTATGGCAGTAGGTCCGATTTGTCAAGGTTTTGCAAAGCCCATGAATGACTTGTCAAGAGGTTGCAAACCCGAAGATATTGTTGCGGCAGTTGCCATTACCGCATTACAAACACAACTTTGAAAAACAAAAGAGGTAGTATAAAATGAAAGTATTAGTTATCAATTCAGGCAGTTCTTCCTTGAAATATCAGCTCATTGATATGGAAACGGAAAGCGTAATCGCGAAAGGTAATTGCGAGAGAATCGGCATTGACGGCTCAAAGCTCGTTCACAAAGCAAAAGGCAGCGAAACGGTAATCGAAAAGGCTATGCCCGACCACAACGTCGCAGTTGCGCTCGTGCTTAAAGCACTCACAGACCCGCAAATCGGGGTTATTACGTCCATGAACGAAATCGACGCCGTTGGACACCGCGCAGTCGCGTCGGGCGAAACGTTCAAAAAACCTACGCTTATCAACGACGACGTGCTCGTGAAAATGGAAGCGCTTTGCGACCTTGCGCCTTTACATAACCCCGCCGCAATCGTCGGCGTGCGCGCTTGCCTTGCCGCTATGCCCAACACACCTATGGCGTTCGTTTTCGATACGAGTTTCCATTTCACAATGCCCAAGCATGCGTATATGTACGCCATCAAATACGAGGATTATGAAAAACATCAGCTCCGTCGCTACGGTTTTCACGGCACGAGCCACAAGTTCGTGTCGCAAGAAGCGGCAAAATATCTCGGTAAAGACCCGTCGGAGCTTAAAATCGTAACCTGTCATCTCGGCAACGGCTCATCGATTACGGCGGTAGACGGCGGCAAAAGCGTCGATACGTCTATGGGCTTAACGCCGCTTGCGGGCGTGCCTATGGGAACGCGTAGCGGGGATATTGACCCTGCGGCGGTGGAATACCTCGCAAGAAAAGAGGGGCTTGACATCTCCCAAGCGCTTACGTATCTTAATAAAAAGAGCGGTATGCTCGGCGTATCGGGTATTTCTAGCGACTTCCGCGATTTGACGGCGGCGGCGGAGCAGGGAAACGAGCGTGCACAGCTTGCGTTGGATATGTTCGCGTATTCCTGTAAAAAATACGTCGGTGCGTATGCGGCGGCAATGAACGGCGTGGATTGCATCGTATTCACGGCGGGCGTTGGCGAAAACACGGCATGCGTGCGCAAGGCGATTTGCGAAAATATGCAATATTTGTCTTTGGAAATCGACGACGAAAAGAACAACCAAAAGAACAACGGCGAAATCCGTGATATTAGCGGCAAGAACTCCAAAGTCAAGGTTTTGATTATTCCTACCAACGAAGAATTGGTGATTGCAAGAGAAACCGTAGAATTGTTATAAAAAAAACGGAAATTTTGCGAAAAATAAGTTGACAAAGTTTTAGAAATATACTATACTTGTAAAGTCGGTTTTATGATTACGATTGACGTTAGAAAACTTAATGCGCAGAAAAAGTACGTGGGGCGAATGGAATTTGAATATTCCGCACCCGACGACTTGATTGAAATTCCGTTCGTGAAATTCGCTTCGCCCGTCAAAGTTTGCTTTGACTACGAGCTTTTCGAAGACGATTCGTTGGAGGCGCGCGGCACGGTGCAATACAGGCTGCAAGGTCAATGCTCCCGTTGCTTGAAAGACGCGACAATGGAAATAGTCGGCGAGCTCGACGCTTATTTCCAGCCTTTCAAAAACGGCGAAGATTATTCGTATAGCGGCGGCGTGATAGATTTAACGAAAGCAATCGACGAGGCGGTTATGGCAAGCCTGCCGTTCTCGTTATCCTGCGGCGACGACTGTCAAAGTATTCCGTTTTCAAGTGAACCGAACTAAAAATCAAAAGAAATAAATCGAGAGGTGTTATTATGGCAGTACCTAAGAGTAAACAATCCAAGAGCAGAACGAACAAAAGATTTGCAAACTACAAAGCAACGGCGGCAACGCTCGTTGAGTGCCCTCATTGCCACGAGCTTGCAGAGGCGCACAGAGTATGCAAGAATTGCGGCTACTACGACGGTAAAGAAGTCGTTGCTCCCAAAGAAGAAAAGAATAACTAATTTTCGTCTTTTGAATGCTCATCAGACGGGTGGAAAGTTTCACCCGTCTTTTTGCGTTTCTTAAAATTTATAAAATTAACCTTAGTTAAGTGTCTGTTTTGTTGACAAAAATAAAAATCTGTGCTATAATAAAACGGAACAGAGAGGACGAAAAAAATGAAACAGAAATTCAGTGTGAGCGGTATGAGTTGTACGGCTTGTTCGTCAGGGATTGAACGCGCGGTGCGCCGTTTAGAGGGCGTTACACAAGCGGACGTTTCTTTGATGGGCGAAGTTATGACTGTCGACTACGACGAAACCGTATTAACAAAAGAAATAATTTTCGATACCGTTATAAAGCTCGGCTACGGCATTTCCGACTACGACGAAAACGTTTTGAAAGAACGCAAGGCGCAACCCGACGTTTTGAAAAAGCGGTTTTTCCTTTCGCTTATATTTTTACTGCCGCTCATGTATTTTTCAATGGGCGCTATGGTCGGCTTGCCACAACCGAGCGAAATTTTCAGCGTAAGTGCGCAAATGCTGTTGGCACTTGCCGTGATTATTATCGATTTCAAATTCTTCACAAGCGGCGCAAAAGCGCTGTGGAGCCGTTCGCCGAATATGGACACGTTAGTCGCGCTCGGTTCAGGCGTATCCTTTGTTTATAGCTTTGTTTTCACGCTTTTGTTATATCTTGGTAAACTCGAAGAACATTTTCATCTGTTTTACGAATCGGCAGCAATGATTTTGTGCCTCGTTACGCTCGGTAAATGGCTGGAAGAAAAATCCAAACGTAAAACAGGCGAAGAGATTGAAAAACTCATCAAATTGATGCCGAATACCGTAACGGTTGAAAGGGGCGGCTTGGAAAGCAAATGCGAATTTTCCCAAATTGCCGTCGGGGACGTGTTAATCGTCAAGCAGGGCGAATATATTCCCGTAGACGGAAAAATTATCGAAGGACGTGCGTTTATCGACCGTGCGGCAATCACGGGCGAAAGCCTGCCGATTGAGGCGCAAGAGGGCGACAGCGTTACGGGTGCAGACATTGTAAAGAGCGGATATATCAAAGTATTAGCGGAAAAAGTGGGTGCAAACACCACGCTTTCCCAAATCGTAAAAATGGTTAAGGAGGCAGGCGCGAGCAAAGCGCCTATACAAAAAACCGCCGATAAAATCGCAGGGATTTTCGTGCCTGCCGTTTCGTTGATTGCACTCGTTACCTTTTTCGTTTGGCTGGTAATTTCTCATGATATTGCTCTTTCTGCCAACTATGCTATCAGCGTACTCGTCATTTCCTGTCCTTGCTCGCTCGGTCTTGCCACACCCGTAGCCGTGATGGCGGCGACGGGAAAGGGTATGTCGCTCGGCATTTTATATAAGGATGCAGAGGCGCTGCAAAAGACAAAGGATGTGAATTGCGTATTGCTCGATAAAACGGCGACGCTCACCATCGGCGCACCGAACGTAACGGATTTTGCTTTGCTACACGGTGATGCAGTCTTTGCTTTACAAGTCGCGGAAGGCATTGAAAATAGGTCTAATCATCCGATTGCGGAATGTATAAAAGCGTATGCAAGAGCGCGACTGGGAGCTCGTTCGGCGATAGAAACGGAAAGCTATTTTTACGAAACGGGCAAAGGCGCAACGGCGAGCTATCAAGGCAACACCTATCGTTTGGGCAACCGACGCCTGCTAACTAAAATTGAAGAGAACACCACGAAAAAATACGAAACGGAATATTCCAAACAAGGTAAAACGGTCGTATTTTTAGCGGAGAACGAGAAATTGCTTGCCGTGTTTGCGATTGCCGATACGCTTAAAGAGGAAAGTGCAACAGCGGTTGCAGAGCTTAAAAAACGTAATCTGCGCGTGGCAATGCTTACGGGCGACAACGAAAACGTGGCAAAAGCAATCGCCGCGCAAGCGGGTATCGACGAATATTTTGCCGAAGCGCTCCCGAAAGACAAAGCGGCGGCGGTCGCGCGCGTACGCTCGGTAGGCGGTAACGTGGCAATGGTCGGCGACGGGATTAACGACAGTCCCGCCCTCAAAGCGGCGGATTTGGGCGTGGCAATGGGCAACGGCACGGATATAGCAATCGACAGCGCCGACGTGGTGCTTTCTCGCGGCGATATAAGCCTTGTCGCGACTATGATTGATTTGAGTAAAGCGGCGGTTAGAAACATTCATCAAAACTTATTTTGGGCGTTTTTCTATAACTGCGTTGCCATTCCCGTCGCGGCGGGCGTATTCGCATTTGCGGGAATTACGCTCAATCCTATGATTGCCGCCGCGTGCATGAGTTTAAGCTCTCTGTTCGTCGTTTCCAATGCGTTGCGACTTACGAGATTTGCAAACAAGAAAGAATTAAAAGAAAAGGAGAGTGGCGAAATGAAAAAAATTTTGAAAATCGAGGGCATGATGTGCCAACATTGCGTAGCGCACGTAACCAAAGCGCTTTCGGCGGTTGCAGGCGTGATTGCCGTTGACGTCAACTTAAAAAAGAAAACGGCGACGGTCGAATTATCGGAAACGGTTTCCGAGCAAACGCTGATTGCGGCGGTAACCGACGCGGGGTATGAAGTCAAAAACGTTTCATAAATGACAAAATAAATACTTTTACCGCAAAAAAGTACAGAAAGCGATTTGCGTAATATGTTATCATATTCCCAATGAAACATATTTCGGAGGAACACTCTATGTCGCAACTGTTACTTTTAGATAAGCGCACGCAAAGCCTAATCGAGGACTACGTTCCGCAAGGGGACGTGTTAGAGGGCGTCGTGTGCTTTTTTTCCGTCTTTTCCGATTATACGCGTGTAAAAATTTTATCCGCGCTCGCTATCAGCCAGCTGTGCGTAACCGATTTGTCGCGTATACTGCAAATCAATCAAACGACCGTCTCCCATCAACTTCGGTTTTTGAAAAGTGCGGGGATTGTCAAAAGCATAAGGCAGGGTAAAATCGTTTTCTATTCCTTGACAGACGATTCGATTAACGACGTTTTATTGAAAGGAATTGAATTTTTAGGCTGTTGATTGCAATTTTTTCCTTTATTCCCTTGCAAAAAAGTTGAATTTGGTATATAATATAAACGGAGTTGTATCAAACTCGGTGAAATATGAGCGAATTAAAGGAAAAACTTAAACTACTGCCTGACAATCCGGGCGTGTATATAATGCTCGATAAAGACGGAGTAGTTATCTACGTAGGAAAGGCGCGCGTGCTGAAAAACCGTGTGCGCCAATATTTCCATTCGTCCGCAAAACCCGAAAAGGTGCAAACAATGGTGGAGCATATCCACGACTTTTACTATATCATCACGCAAACGGAAACGGACGCGCTTGCCCTTGAAAATAACTTGATTAAAAAATATAAGCCGAAATATAACATACTCCTTAAAGACGATAAGACGTATCCTTATATCAAAGCGCATATAAAAGAAGAGTTTCCGCGTTTTTCAATCACTCGAAAACTGAAAAAAGGGGACAAGTATTTCGGTCCGTTTATGGGCGGCGTACGTTGCGGCGATTTACTGGAAATCATAAGCTCGGTGTATAACGTGCGCACTTGCGCGACTGTCATTTCGTCAAAACCGAAAAAACCGTGTCTAATGTATCATCTGCACCGTTGCAATGCGCCCTGTGCGGGGCTTTGCACGAAAGAGGAATATGCCGAGCGCGTGAAAAAAGCGTTGTCGTTTTTAGACGGAAACTATGAAGAGGCGGAAGAAATTTTACAAGAAAAAATGCTCCGTTTTGCCGAGAACGAGGATTTCGAGCTCGCAATGGAATACCGAGAAAAGCTGAAAATGCTTTCGAAACTGAAATTAAAGCGGATTACTTCCCTCAACCGTTCCTTAAACGCGGACATTGTCGCGCTCAAAACGAATTATTTATACTCTTCGGCAAGCGTGTTGATAACGCGCGGCGGGATTATGCAGGGCGGCGCGAATTTTGCGCTCGAAGACGGGTCGTTTTCCGAATCGGACGCTTTAACGGCGTTTCTTATCCAATTTTATTCCCACCACGAACTCCCCGACGAAATCATTACGCAATCCTTTTGCGAAAAGGAATTGTTGGAACGGTATTTCCTCGAAACGTTTGACAAAAAAGTAGAAATCATTCTGCCAAAGCAAGGCGTTAAAAAGCAGCTCTTGGAAATGGCGGAAAAGAACGCAAGCGATTATCTTTCCAAATCAATTGGTAAAATTCAACACAAAAACGATATGACGAAAAACGCCTGCGCGCGCTTGAAAGAACTGCTCGGCTTGAAAAAATATCCCAAGCGCATGGAATGTTACGATATTTCCAACATCAGCGGCGTGGATAAGGTCGGCTCAATGGTCGTATTTATCGACGGTGAAGCGGATAAAAATTCCTATCGGCGTTTCAAAATCAAAACGGTAGAGGGCGCAAACGACTATGCCTCCCACCAAGAAATGATGCGTCGTCGGCTCGCCAAGCTCGGCACGGACGAAGAAGAGCGTTTCCCCAAACCCGATTTAATCGTCATCGACGGTGGCAAAGGTCAGCTTTCCGCCGTGAAAGAGGTTTTCGACGAGGCGGGGATTGAAGATATTGAGCTGATTTCCCTCGCCGAACGCGACGAAGAAATTTTCACGTTATTTTCCAGCGAAAGTATTGTGCTCGACCGCCGCGACTACGCTTTGAAAATGCTCCAACGCCTGCGCGACGAGGCGCACCGTTTTGCAATCACGTATTTTAGAAATATCCATTCCAAACGCAACCTTGCCTCCGTCCTTGAAGAAATCGAGGGTATTGGAAAAAAGAAACGGCAAGCGCTTATGGATAAATTCGGTACGATTGACAAGATTATGAAAGCAAAAGAAAGCGAGCTTGCGCAAACGGACGGTATCGGCGAAGAGCTCGCAAAAAAGATTAAAACGCATTTTAGGGAGAACATATAAATGCCAAAGATAAATTATCGGCTAATCGTTTCCGATTTCGACGGTACGCTCGTTCAAGCCGACGGAAACGTTTCCGAAGAGAATAAACGCGCCATCACACGCTACGTGCAAAACGGCGGAAATTTCGCTATTTCGACGGGGCGCTTGCACTACGGGATTTTGAATAGGGCAAGAGAATTAGGCTTAACAGGGCTCGTTTCCTGCTGTCAAGGCGCAATTATCATGGATATTCAAAGCGGCAAAACGGTTATCGACAATCGTCTCTCGCACGAAACGACGCTTGCCGCTTGCCAAAAACTTGAACGGCTCGGTTTACATTACCACGTTTATGATTTTGAAAACTACTATTGCAATAAAGACGACGAGGCGCTCGTTTGGTATGAACGCGCCGTCGGGAAACGCGCCGTGCGTATCACCGATAAAACGCTGTCGGAATATGTGCGGGAAAAACGTATTTGTTCCTATAAAATCCTTGCTATGGTAAAGCCCGAAGATAACGCGAAAACGCTTGCGGCGTTACAAAACGAGAAATTTGAGGGTTGTCTTTTGACCAAGAGCGCAGACGTTTTAGTGGAAATTGTGAACGCAAACTATTCCAAAGGCACGGCGGTTGCCTTTTTAGCCGATTACTATGGCGTTCCACTTGAAAAGACAATCGGCGTCGGGGACCAATGGAACGATTTGCCTATGATAGAAACGGCGGGCTTGGGCATAGCCGTTCAGAACGCAGACGAAAAACTCAAAGCAAAAGCGCTGACGGTTGCGTATACCAACGAACAAAGCGCGATTGCGAAAATTATCGAGAAATACGGATATACGGAGGCATAAAGAGTGCACGGACAGGTTACGCAGAGCGTTATGCTCGACAAATTTGCATATGATTTGAAACTTGAAATTATCTATACGGGAAGAGGGGTAGTAACCCTTTCCAGCATGAGCGTGGAAAGACCCGGATTACAGCTTGCGGGCGGCTTTTTTCAGTATTTTGACCCTCGCCGCGTTATCGTACTCGGACTTTCCGAATACGAATATTTACGCACGTTCTCTCCCGACGAACGAAAAGACAAGCTTTCAAGTCTGCTTGCGCACGGCGAATTGCCTTGCATCATTTTGAGCCGCGATTTACCCGCGCTCCCTGAACTTATTGAAACGGCAAAAACCTTTTCTTGTCCCGTATTCCGTAGTCCGAAAATCACCACCGACCTTATGAGCGATTTATATATCTACCTCAACCGTCTGTTAGCGCCGTCGGTAACCGAGCACGGCGTTCTAATGGAGGTATTCGGCGTAGGCATACTGCTCACGGGCAAAAGCGGCGTCGGAAAAAGCGAAACGGCAATGGAGCTTATTAAACGCGGCCACCGCCTGATTGCGGACGATAACGTTATCATCAAGGAAATCGCCAACGAGCTGTACGGCAGCGCGCCAGAAATCATACGTTATTTTATGGAATTGCGCGGAATCGGGATTATCAACGTCAAGAGTATGTATGGTTCGGGCTCGGTATTAGACGAAAAGAACATTCAACTGATTATCCAGCTCGAAAATTGGCAACAAGGCAAAGAATACGACCGTATCGGCGACGAAATGTCCACAGCGGCTTATTTTGGGATTAGCGTTCCCAAGCTCACAATTCCCGTCAGTCCGGGACGTAATCTTGCCATTATTATCGAAGTGGCGGCAAGAAACTTCCGCTTAAAGAGCATGGGCTACGACGCGTCGGAAGAATTGATAACAAGAAGTATCGGCAGATAAACGTAAAAAAGGATAACTATGCTTGAAATTTTAGCCCCCGCAGGCAATGCGGAATGCGCCCAAGCGGCAATCAACAACCGAGCGAACGCGATATATCTTGGATATAGCGCGTTTTCCGCGCGGCAGAGCGCCGAAAATTTCAATCTCGACAGTTTATCCGAGACGATTAAAAACGCGCATTTTTGCGGGGTTTGCGTCTACGTAGCAATG
Source organism: Clostridia bacterium (assembly GCA_017453145.1). GTDB lineage: Bacteria > Bacillota > Clostridia > Christensenellales > Borkfalkiaceae > Scatosoma. The sequence goes on along the minus strand of JAFTKT010000041.1, from coordinate 1,742 downwards.
AATACGCTCGTCAAAGAAAATGAAACGGACGAATTTATCCAAACGCTTTTGTCCGTTTGGAACACGGGCGCAGACGCAATCATTTTGCAAGATTTGTTGCTTGGTAAAACCGTTAAAGAGCGGTATCCCGAAATCGTGTTGCATGCCAGCACGCAAGCGGGCGTATGCACGGAAAACGGGGCGTTACTTGCCAAAGAATACGGTTTTTCAAGAGTAATTTTAGCGCGGGAAACGCCGCTTTCGGAAATAGAAAAGATTACGAAAATTATTGAAACGGAAGTGTTCGTGCAAGGCGCGCTTTGCACCTGTTTTTCGGGGCAATGCTATTTCTCCTCGTTTGCGGGCGGGAACAGCGGCAATCGCGGACGGTGCAAACAACCGTGCAGAAAACAGTATTCTTATGACAGGGCGGGCTTTGAAGAAAAAGCATACGCGCTTTCGCTTTCCGATTTAAGCGTTGGAGAAGAAATTGAAAAATACGTTGCAGCGGGCGTAACTTCTTTCAAAATCGAGGGCAGAATGCGCCGCGCGGAATACGTTGCCGCCGCCGTGCGGTATTACCGTGCAATAGTAGATAACGCGAGCGAAAATGCGAAAAACGCCGCTTTGTCCGATTTGAAAAGGACGTATAATCGCGGCAACTACACGAAAGGGCTTGCGTTTGGACAGGACAAGCGGTTCTTGTCGACGGCGGTGCAAGGGCATATCGGCGAAAAGGTAGACGTGGTAAAGGTCGTATACGGCAACTATTTCGTTGAAAGCTTATGCAAACCGAGCGCAGGGGATTGTTTCAAAATTTTGCGCGGCGGCAAAGAAATCGGCGGCGCGAGCTTTCTAAAATCCCAAAATCGCGGATTTCTTCTATCCACCAAAGCACGCCTCAAAAACGGCGACGGCGTGTTTATCACAACGGACACCGCCGTCAATACAAGGCTTTTACAGACCGAAAAGCGCGGTAAAATCGCCTTGCGGCTTTCTTTCCGCGAACAGGAACGCGCACACGTTTCTTGCGGGACAACGGAACTTTTTTCAGAGGATATTTTGCAAACGGCAAACACAAGCGCTTTGACAAAAAAAGAGCTTGTTTCATGCTTTGAAAAAACAGACGGTCTGCCCGTCGGCGTAGTCTTTGACCAAATCGATTTGCAAGGCAATATCTTTATTCCCAAATCCCAGCTCAATGCTTTGCGGCGTAATTTCTACGCAAAGCTTGCCTTGCAGATTGCAAGAGGCGAGCGCACACTCTATGAATATACGCCTATCCCTAAAACGTCCGCTCCCTGCGAGAACGCAAAAACGGCGGTGATTGCAACGGATTTTACGGGCGTGGAAACGGAGATTGCGATTTACAAACCGAACGATGTTTCCGCACCGCTCCCGAACACGTTTACAAAGGGGGATTTTGAAAAGTATTTGTATTATCCACCGTTCATTACGGCAGAGGACGAAAGGGCGTTGACCAAGCATTTAGGACAAATTGACGGCATATACGCTGAAAACTACGGCGGACTTGTCTTTGCCAAGCGGCACGGTTTGCGCGTCTTTGTAGGCACGGGCTTTAATTTGACAAACAGTATCGCCGTCGCCGCATTACCCGATTACGTCGTCTACTACGCGCTTTCCAAAGAACTCAACGAGCACGAGCTCAAAGCGTTATCGGGGCAAAACGCCTTTGCGTTGACAAGCGGGAACATCAAGCTCATGGACCTTTGCTATTGTCCGTTTGGAAAGACTTGCAAAGT
>JAFTKT010000040.1 GCA_017453145.1 Clostridia bacterium | reverse complement strand
GATTTCTCGCTCGACCCGCCGCCTAAATACCAACGCTTAAAGCTCGGCGGCTACGTCCGCTTGAAGAACGCGTATATTATTCGTTGCGACGAGGTCGTCAAGGACGAACAGGGCGAAGTGGTGGAGCTGAAATGCGTCTATATCCCCGAAAGCCGTTCGTCGAACGACACGAGCGGGATTAAGGTCAAGGGCACGATTCAATGGGTAGACGCGAAAACGGGCGTGGACGCGGAAATACGCCGCTACGGCGCGTTATTGAACGACCCCGAATACGCAGGTCAGGATTTCGGCGAGAGAATGAATAAAGACAGCGAGCGTATTTTCTACGGCAAAGCCGAACCGTATTTGGCGGCGAGTGCGGAGGGGAAACAGTTCCAACTCATGCGCGTGGGGTATTATAAAACGGCGAAAACGGAACAGGGCGGGCTCGCGCTTTCCGAAATCGTATCGCTCAAAGATAATTTCAATAAATAACGGAAAAAAGGAGGCAAGACTATGTGCTATGCGCTATTGACGGAAACCGAAACGGTTGCGCCGAGCGGAATGGAGCTCCTGCCCATGATTGTGCTTGCAGTCGCGGCGGCGGTGCTTTTAATCGCGTTCTTTATCGGCTTTGCAAAAGGTTTTCGGCGGATAGGCTGGGGCGGACTCGTTTGGGTCGGCGCGGCGACGGCGTATTTCCTGTTAGAACACTTTTTAGGCGCGGAGAACCCGTTATTGCCTACGGTGCAAGGCTTTATCGCAGACGAAATCACGGCGCGCTTTGTCGCTTCGCTTGCATTTGCGCTCGGTTGTATCTTGGCTGCGCTTTTGCTCTACGGCGTATTTTCGCTGTTGTTCCGTCCGCGAATCAAACGGGTTGAGCGTAACGGCGACAGATTCTCCGTTGACGAGAACGGCATTGAATATGACGACGAAAGGAAGGACTACGACGACTATGAAACGTATCGTAGCCGCAAAATGGTTGTGCGCAAAAATTGCGGCAAGCCGAATATATTCGGTCGGTTGCTTGGCGGCTTGTTCGGCGCGGTAAACGCGGCGGCGGTGCTCGCGACTATCGGCATTTCCGCGCTTTTTATTATTTGTGCCACGCCCTTGAAAGAGGGTGCGCTTGCGGGCTTGTTCGAAAACGAAATTATGACGCTCGTCATGGACTACGTCTTTGGCTACGGCTTTGATTTCCTGCTCATTGGCTTGGTGGTTAAATTCGCACGCGGCGGGTATAAGAAAGGTTTTATTGAGAGCTTGCGGACGTTGATTGTCGGCGTGGGTAGACTTGTGGGGATTGCGGTGGCGTTCTGGTTGCCTTTTTCGCAGTTCGCTTTGCCCGCCGAAGAGGGCGGCGTACAAATTGTGCACGATTTCACGGCTAAATGCATCGACGCGGCGACGATAATGGGCTTGCCCGAAACGTTCGCGCCCATTGTCGGGCAGTTGCTTGCGGGCTTGCTGTTATTCGTGCTGGTGTTGCTTGTGTTCCTGCTCTTGAATTTCATTTTGAAAACGCTTGCGGAAGGGATTGAAGGCGTCGGATTTTTCCGCGCAATCGACGGCTCGCTCGCGTGCGTAGTATATTTAGTGGTCGGCGTTGCGGTGTGTGCCATTGTCGGTGCGGCGTTCTATACCGTGAGTGCGTATGGGATTTTCGACGTGAACACGCTGCTTGCGGGTGAGGGGCTTTCGAAGAAGTTGATTGATTGTTGCGGCGCATACGTCCAACCCGCGCTCGATAATTTCAAAGCGATGCTTTCAGGTCTTATTCCTGCGGCTTAAAGAGAAACGTATTTATAGCAAACGAACGGGGCAGGTATGCGATGAACGCGTACCTGCCCCGTTAAATAAACGAAAGGATTATTCGAATTGATTTGCTAAAATATCGGCGGTAAGGCGTGCGAGGTTCATGTCCGAACCGTCCATTTTCGCGCCGTCCTCTTTGGAGAGCACGGCGACTGCGCCAAGACAGTCCCCACCCGATACGATAGGCACGATAACCTGCGCGGTTACGCCCTCCTCGCGAGCGGAGGTGAGGGGTAAAATATCCCCGCCCTCTGCGGCATTAGCGATATAACTGCGCCGTTCTTTCAAGATTTTGTCCATATCTTCGGACAGGCTCTTCCCGTCGAGTTCCTTTTTCCCGTCGCCGAACGCATGAAGTACGCCGTCGGTGTCGCAAATGACGGCAAGCTTGCCGCTTAAATCGTTGAGCGAACGCGCGGTCGCCTTGCTAAACCTTTCAAGGGTGGCAATGGGCGAATACTTTTTGAGCATTAGCTCGTCGCGGTCTGTAAAAATTTCGAGGGGGTCGCCCTCTTTGATGCGGAGCGTGCGGCGAATTTCTTTTGGAATGACCACGCGCCCGAGCTCGTCTATACGTCTGACTATACCAGTAGCTTTCATAAAAAATTCCTCCATTTACAAATATTGTGCGCTGGGAGCGGAAATATTATGCAAAAGAGGGGAAGAGAGAAAAATTTTTAATTTTTTTTGAAAGAGTGCTAAAAATGAGTTGACAAAAATATCGTAGTGATATATAATAATGTTCGTTAATGCGGTCGTGGCGGAACTGGCAGACGCGCAAGACTAAGGATCTTGTGGGTAACTCCATGCAGGTTCAATTCCTGTCGACCGCACCAGCGTAAGGCATTTATGCAAGAAAAGTTGCATAAATGCCCTTTTTCTTTGTATTTTTGCGTAAATATTTCATACAAAAGCCGTAATTTTCACGTTTTTAGCATTGATTGGCGTGTTTTTTGGCGTATAGCAATTTTTAGAGCATACAAGAGCAAAACGCCGTTCGGCGAGTCAAATTCTCACCAAACGGCGTTTTATTATGCGATTAAAACTCAAACACAACTTTATCCATATTGTCATCGAAAAAATTGCTTAAAAGAAGTTCAAATACTATGCAAAAAGTGTAAAGAACAGTGCGTTCGCTGTTTTGCAGTGTATGAATACGTAGAAAGCACAAAGCGTTTCAGACCAAGTTTCTTTTTCTATATTCGGTGGGAGAAACGCCTGTAAATTTGCGGAATGCTTTTGTGAAATGATATGGATTGGGGAACCCGCATAAAGCGGCGACTTGATGTACAGGAAGATTTTGCGTGGTGAGTATTTCCATTGCGGTGTTCAGTCGATACTCTAAAAGAAAGCCGTGCAAGGTATTTCCCGTCGCCGCCTTAAAAATACGGTTCAAATAGGCAGGATTAAAATGAAATTTTTTTTGCAGAGATTCGTAGGTGATTTCGTTGGCATAATCGTTCGTGATGTATTCGATTAGATTTCTTGCAATTTCCGTTGTTTTTTGTTCGGCAACAGACAAAGACGCCTTTTTCTTTCTAAGGATTTCAACGATTAACGATTTTAATAAAGCCGAAGTCAGCATTTGCACGTGTTCGTTGCCGATTAAATATTCGGTTACAATTCTTTTCACGTCTTGTCCCAGTTTGTGGGCGGAGGATAACACCAGCGGCTCGTTCAAGAGCGGCTCGTCTTGAAACGTTGCTTTTTCGATTATGTCTGCTTCTGAAAATTTACGGATACTAATGGGATGAAATTTTTTCTTGATATGAGAGAAATTTTGCGTATAATCGAAATTGATAGCATAGTAATTGACGGAATCGACTTCCCACGTATACGCCGTGTCCGCGCGAAATAAGATAATCGTGCCTGCTTGTAGTTCGTATGAGGCGGATTCAAAACTTATTTTTCCGCGTGCCGCAAAAATGTAAAACAAACGGCAGTCGACCGTTTTAATTCGGTTAAAAGTATCCGTCTTATTTTGCCGTGTCAGTTGGGCATTGAGAGCTTGTCTGACGAAGGGATTGATTTCTTTGAAAAGCATACTATATCTCCTTATTATTATCATATCACAAAACGGCGTATCTTGTAAAGCGTCTGGGGTTAAAAAAGTACGGAAATGACAAAAGCAGGTTTATTTTTGCCATTGCAATTTTGGAATAGTTCGTGTATACTATAAGCATAAAAAGACAAAGGAGATAAAATTATGAAGAAAAAATTAGTGATAGCTGTAATTGGCTGCGGTGCGTTTTCGCAGAAGTTTATTAACCTCTTTAAGGCGCACCCCAACGTGGAAAAAGTGTACGTATGCGATTTAATTTCCGAAAAAGCACAAGAGTTTTCACAGCGGTTCGGGGTGGAAATTATATCAAGTTTTGAAGAAGCTTTATCAAATACAAATATAAATTGTATTGCAAATTTCACCCAACGTCATTTGCACGGGGATATTACTATCCGTGCGTTGAAAGCAGGCAAGCATGTATATTCTGCTGTGCCTATGGCGTCGACGGTGGAAGAATGTCAAGAAATCGTGCGTTTGGTTAAAGAAACAAAACTCACCTATGTAATCGGTGAAACTTGTTATTATTATCCTTGCGCAATGTTCTGTCGGGAAGCGTATGCACAGGGAAAATTCGGCGATTTTGCCTACGGCAGACCCAGCTCCTACATATCGGGATTATACGGCACAAAAGGTAGCTACGAGTTTAGCAATGCACAGCACTTGCTTAGTGAAAAGGATTTGGAAAGCGAGCAAGAAAGCATCAAGCTTACTGACGTCAGCGATTACGTCAATCCTAAAGACATGGTCGAAAACAAGCATGCGCCTGACTTTAAGGAGCAAGTCGCGAACGGCAAATGGCAATGGAGTTCCTTTGCGCAGGTACAAGCCAAAGAATGTGCGCGTTTGCCCAAAACGTACGAGGGATTGGAAAACGGGCACATGGCGTCGCACCAGTTCTTAATCGACGATTTTTGTACGGCGGCGTTTACGGGCAAACTGCCCGCGCTCAACGCTTGGTTTGCGGCAAGATGTAATATTCCCGGACTGATAGCGATTAAATCGGCGAAACAGGGTGGCATTCCTCTTGACGTACCCGATTGCGGCGACGCTCCAAAAGAGTGGTGATATGATAGGCTATATCTATTTATCACTCGCATTATTCGCGGGTGTTGCAAAGGGCTTTTGCGGTAAAAAAATAAGCGGGTCGATGCAGACGTTTCGGGATTGCCTATTTATCAACGCAACAAGAATGTTGTTTTGTGTCGCAATCGGATTTGTCTTGGTCATTATAAATTGGGATTTTTCAGATTTGCCACTGAATGCGAGTTCATTAGGGGTATACCTCTTGTCTGCTGTTGGTATGACGACGTTTTGCGTTTGCTGGATGTATGCGTATAAGCAGGATGCGTATATATTTCTTAACATTTTTACCATGCTCGGCTCGATGGTTACTTGTTTGTTAAGCTTTATCGTCTATCGCGAACCCATTGCATGGCAACAATGGCTGGGCATGGCGATTCTGCTTTCCGCAGTCATTATTATGTCGAAGTACAATACGAAAATTAAGGGAAAGCTTTCTTGGTTGGGTATATGTATTTTGATTGCGGGATGCTTGGGTTGTGCTGTTACTGATTTTTCGCAGAAAATATATATGACGAGTATAGGTGATAGCGTGGCGGTCTTTAATTTTTATACGTATGCGTTTGGTTTTGTGATATTACTGATTATGCAAGCATGTATCATGGGTCGGCAGAAGGGTTTTGAAATCACAGAGGACGTGATTGAGAAGAAAAATGTATTTGCGTATTTTGCAATGTCGTTATTCCTCTTTTTGAATACGTCGTTAAAAACGCTTGCCGCAGGTATTTTGCCGTCTGCACAGATTTATCCGGTGTTACAAGGCGCAAATTTAATTCTGTCTGGATTAATGGCGCATTTCTTATTCAAAGAAAAGCTGAATACAAGAAGTATTGTCGCGATGACGCTTGCCTTTATCGGCTTGATTATTATGAACACGTAACGGATGAAGATGAAAAACAATTTTGTTTTACAATAATGAACGCATAAAAAAATAAAAAAGGGTGTGTATTGTCCGCCGCAAACGCTTGCGTTTGCGGCGGACTTGTGCTATACTTAATGTGATTTTTTTAACGTGAGAGGCAAATACCAATGAATAATGCAAAACGCATAAAACTCGGTTGCTACGCCGTGAACGTTTCGATGGCAGGCGGCGGGCATATTGCGCCCCTGTTATTCTTGACGTTCCGCACGCTTTACGGCATTTCCTATTCCTTGCTCGGGCTGTTGGTGCTCGTTAATTTCTGCACGCAACTGATTGTTGATTTAATATTTTCATTCTTCTCTCATAAATTCAATATTCCTAAAACGGTCAAGCTTACGCCCGCTTTGACGGTCGTTGGGCTCGTCCTGTTCGCGCTTTTGCCCACGCTGTTCCCGCAATACGCCTATCTCGGTTTGCTTATCGGCACGATAGTCGCGTCGGCGAGCGGCGGACTTGCAGAGGTGTTGATAAGCCCGACCATTGCGGCACTCCCGTCCGATAACCCCGAGCATGAAATGAGCAAACTCCATTCCGTCTACGCATGGGGCTTGGTCGGTATTATCGTTGTCGGCACGCTGTTCTTGCTCGTTTGCGGCGGCGAGAATTGGCAATGGCTTGCCGCGTTATTCACGCTCCCGCCCCTGTTTGCTTGCGCGTGTTTTTTCAGAGTAAAGCTCCCTGAAATGCAGACGCCTGAAAAGACTTCGGGCGCGCTCGCGTTCTTCAAGGAAAAGGGGCTTTGGCTTTGCGTAACGGCGATTTTCGTCGGCGGCGCAAGCGAGTGCACCATGTCGCAATGGAATTCGAGCTATTTAGAGCAGGCAATCGGTATCCCCAAAGTCTGGGGCGACTTATTCGGCGTCGCGCTGTTCGGCGCGTTTTTGGGGCTCGGTCGCTCCCTGTATGCAAAGTACGGCAAAAATATCGAAAAATTACTCTTTTTCAGTGCGTTCGGTGCTGCGGGTTGTTATCTGACGGCGGCAATCTCGCCCTTCCCGATATTAGGACTGCTTGCCTGCGCGCTCACGGGTTTGTGCACGGCTATGATGTGGCCGGGTTCTTTAATCATTGCCTCCGATAAATTCCCGAGCGGCGGCGTGTTCATCTATGCCATGATGGCGTCGGGCGGGGATTTGGGCGCGTCGGTTGCGCCACAGCTTGTGGGGTTGGTAACCGACGGTGTGTTGGCGTCGTCTTGGTCGAGCGGGCTTGCGCAAAGCTTGGGGCTGGGCGTGGAGCAACTCGCCATGAAAGTCGGTATGCTCGTGGGGCTTTTGTTCCCGCTTGCGGCGATTGCCGTGTTCGGGATTTTGTACCGCCAAAAACGCAAGTCGATAAAAAAGCAAACGTCGCAAACGGCGTAAATCTTTCGCGAAATTTATAAAATATTTCACATATTTACACAAGAGAAAATTATTTATAAAAGCAAAGCTCATTCGTTTGACTTTTTCGACAAATTTTTATATACTGTAATCGGTTTTGTGTCGCATTTGGCACAGAATGAAAAATAAGGAAAGGGGGGATACTCCCCAACGGCAGGAGGTTTTTATGCAATTTTTAATGTTAATCGTCTTTTTTGCCGTCGTTTTAGCGGTTGCCTTTGCCGCGCTCAATTTCTACCTCGTTCGGAAGATGAAAGAGGGAACGGAGCGCATGCAAGAAATCGCGGCGGCGATTAGAGAGGGTGCAAACGCGTTCATCAACTACGAATACAAAGTTGTAGCGATAATCGGTAGCGCGATTGCAGTGCTTTTAGGGCTCGTGATTTCTTGGGAAACGGGCGTCGCGTTCGTTATCGGCGCGGTCATGAGTGCGTCGGCGGGTTTAATCGGTATGAAAATCGCGACGTATGCGAACGTACGCGTAGCGAACGAGGCGAACAACACCCGCAACACGGGCAAGACGGTCAAGGTCGCGTTTCGCGGCGGCTCGGTTATGGGTCTTTGCGTGGCGGGCTTTGCGTTGCTCGGTATTTTAATCGTATACTTTGTTTTCGGGGTTGGTATGGGTATGTTGACGCCCGTATCGGCAGGCGTCGTACAGACGAAGATTAACCCGATTACGGGTCAAAGCTATTCGCTGTCCCTGATTTTGTCGGGCTATGCGCTTGGTTGTTCGATTATCGCCATGTTCAACCGTGTTGGCGGCGGTATCTACACGAAAGCGGCGGACATGGGTGCGGACCTTGTCGGAAAAACGGAGGCGCACATTCCCGAAGACGACCCTCGTAACCCCGCAACGATTGCGGATAACGTAGGCGACAACGTCGGCGACGTGGCAGGCTTGGGCGCGGACCTTTTGGAAAGCTACGTAGGCGCGATTATGTCTTGTGCGATTTTGGCAATCGAGCTGTTCACGCACAGCGCGCTTATTCCCGTTGCGCTGTATACGAGAATGGTTATGTTCCCCATTTTATTTGCAGGTATCGGTTTGATTTCCTGCGTACTCGGTATCGCGTTCCCGCTCTTTAAGAAAAAGCTTTCGGACGACCCGCACTTGGAGCTCAATTTAGCGACGTACATATCGGCAGGGCTTGCGATTGTTTTGGGCTTTGTGCTTTGTTTCTTCTTCTTCAACGGCTTTGACGAGGCGGCGTTCAAGGCAGCGGGCTTTGCGCTCGGCAAACTCACGCCTTGGATTGCGGCGGCAGTCGGTATTGCAGTCGGTATCGTAATCGGTATTATTTCCGAATACTACACCAGCTACGATTATAAACCCACCAAAAAGATTGCGGAGGCGAGCAAGGAAGGTCCTGCGCTCACCATCACGCAGGGTATGGCAACGGGTATGATTTCCTGTATGCTCCCCGTCGTATGTCTTGGCGCGGCAATCTTCATTTGCTACGTTTTAGGCGGTATGTACGGCGTAGGCTGTGGTGCAATGGGTATGCTTTGTTTCGTAGCGACGACCGTTTCGGTAGACACCTACGGACCGATTAGCGACAACGCGGGCGGTATTGCGGAAATGAGCGGACTTGACAAAGAAGTCAGAACGATTACCGACAAGCTCGACAGCGTGGGCAACACGACGGCGGCAATCGGTAAAGGCTTTGCAATCGGTTCTGCGGCGCTTGCGACGGTGTCCATGATGAGTAGCTATTTGTATTCGTTTATGAGCGAGCTGTTCCTCAACATTATCTCGCGCGACGTGCTCGTCGGCGCGGTCGTCGGTGCGGCGCTCCCGTATCTGTTCAGCGGTATGCTGATTAACTCGGTGGCGAAAGCGGCGAGAAACATGGTTACGGAAGTTAGACGTCAATTCAAAGAAATTCCCGGTATATTAGACGGCACGGGTCGTCCCGATTACACGAGATGTATCACGATTTCCTCGCAAGGCGCGCTCAAAGAAATGATTGTGCCCGCTATCGTTGCGATTGCGTTCCCCGTCGTATGCGGGTTCTTGTTCGGCGCGTATTTCGTAGGCGGCGTGTTAATCGGCGCAACGCTTTCGGCGATTATGCTCGCTATCTTCACGGGCAACGCAGGCGGTGCTTGGGATAACGGTAAGAAATTTATCGAGGCAGGCGGCGTAGAGGGCGCAGGCAAAGGCACGCCCACGCACGACGCGGCAATCGTCGGCGACACGGTAGGCGACCCCCTCAAAGATACCGTCGGTCCTTCGCTCGACATCTTGATTAAGATTATGAGCACGGTATCCCTCGTATGCGTGGTCGTATTTGCGAACTTTAACTTGATGGGTTGGCTTTTGAGCTTGTTATAATCCCCATATAAAAAAGACAGAAAACGCGGTTAATAAACCGCGTTTTTTCGTATACTGTTTTATATGGACGAACAACTTCAACAACTCAAAACGTGGCGCAGAGCCTTACACGAACGCGCGGAAACGGGCTTTCAAGTCCCCGAAACGACGGCATATATCAAAGCCCGCCTGACGGAAATGGGCTACCAAGTCGAACGGTGCGGCAGGGCGGGCTTGCTCGCGGGTGTAGGGGATAAAACCAAGCCCTGTGTGTTGCTCCGCGCAGATATAGACGGCTTGCCTATGCGTGAAAAGACGGGCTTGCCGTTTGCCTGTAAAACGGACAAAATGCACGCTTGCGGACACGATATGCACGCGACTATGCTACTCGGCGCGGCAAAGCTTCTCAAAGCGCGAGAACAAAAGTTAAACGTGTTTGTCAAGCTTTTATTCCAGCCCGCCGAAGAGATTTTAGAGGGCGCAAAGGACTGTATTGACGGCGGCGTTATGGACGAACCCAAACCCCAAGCGGCGTTCGCGTTGCACGTTTCGACGGGCGGAGCGCTCAAAACGGGCACGTTCGTCCTTTCCTCGCGCGAAATTGCCGCGCCCGCCGCAGACTATTTCACCGTCCGCGTCAAGGGTAAATCGGCGCACGGCGCAACGCCCGATAAGGGCACGGACGCGCTCGTGGCGGCGGCGCATATTCTGCTTGGGCTTCAAAATCTCCCCGCAAGGGAACAGGCGGTAGACAACCCGTTCGTGCTCACGGTTGGAAAAATGCAGGGCGGTAGTGCAGGCAACGCGATTGCGGATTATGCGGAAATGCAGGGCACGCTCCGCGCCTACGACGAGGACACCCGCGCACGGATAAAAACGCGCGTCAAGGAAATTGCGCAGGGCACGGCGAAAGCCTTTCAGGCTCGTGCAAGCGTACGCTTTGACGGCGGTTGTCCCACGCTCAAAAACGATATAAGACTTGCCAAGTTCGCCGCCGAACAAATCGAAGAGCTGTTCGGCGCGGAAAGCGTGCTCTGGACGGACGGTCGCGGCGGCGGTTCGGAAGATTTTGCGTATTTTTCGCACGAAATCCCGAGTACGCTTTTGGTGCTTGCGGCGGGAGAAAGAAAGGACGGCTACGAATATCCCTTGCATCATCCGAAAACAGAGTTCGACGAAGCCGCGCTTGCGGTGGGGAGTAAGCTCCTCGCAGAACTGATAATCAAAGGGGCAGGTATGCGTTGAACGCACACCTGCCCCTAAATGCTTGCTTTTATTTCAAATTTGTGCTATAATAAACTGAACCTATGAGTAAAGCCAAAACATTTAGGAGGAGAGTAGCGCATATGGAATTTCATAAAAAGCTACAAGAATTAAGGAAGCAAAAAGGGCTTACGCAGGAGCAAGTGGCGGCTTTTCTTTACGTATCGAGAACGGCGGTATCCAAGTGGGAAGCAGGCAGGGGATATCCAAACTTGGATTCTCTAAAAGCGATTGCAAAGTTTTTTGATATAACGGTTGACGAATTGCTTTCGAGCGACGAATTGCTAACCGTAGCGCAAGAAGATAAAAAACGCGCGAAGAAAACCTTTTTGGATTTGATTTACGGCTTATTGGATATAAGCGTTGCAATGCTCTTCTTTTTACCCTTTTTCGCCACGAAGACGGGGACAAACGTTGAAAGCGTTTCGCTTCTCGCGCTTGGCGGCGTTCAACCTTATTTAAGAGTGTGCTATTGGGTGATGGCCGTTGCGACGGTGTTGACGGGGATAGCAACGCTTGCTTTGCAAAATTGCGCCGCGCCCATTTGGATAAAAGGTAAAAGGTGGCTATCCTTATTGCTCGGTGCGGCTTTGGCGTTGCTCTTTATCATCAGTTCACAACCGTATGCGGCGGTGTTTGCGTTTGTTTTATTGACGATGAAAACCCTAACGCTTATAAAACGCTAATGATACGAAACGTGTCGTCTTTGCTACGGCGCGTTTCTTTTTTATGCTTGCCACGTTCACGTCCTTTGCGTTATAATAAAGAAAATAACGTAAAAGGACGGTAAAAAAATGATAAAAATAAAAAATAGCGCGCGGCTTTTCTTTGCGATTACGTTTCTTGCGGCGTTTGCCTTATGGACGGTGGCGATTTGCTTTGTGGACGTAAGGGCGATTGGACCGAACGAATCGAGTGTGGGATTTGCAACGCTCAACGGCTTTATCCATAACCTTACGGGCGTTCATTTTTCGCTTTACGTCATTACCGATTGGATGGGGTTAATGCCGCTATGTATTGCCGTAGGGTTCGGCTTGCTCGGGCTTATACAATGGGTGCGAAGAAAAAAGCTTTTCAAGGTAGATTATAACCTTTTCGTGCTCGGAGGGTTTTATGTCGTGGTGTTGGGGGCGTATTTGTTTTTCGAAGCGTTTCCTATCAATTATAGACCCGTGTTGATAGACGGCTATTTGGAAACATCTTATCCGTCGTCGACCACCTTACTCGTGCTATGCATAATGCCAACGGCAATATTGCAATGGAACAATCGCATCAGCAATCGGGTTTTGCAAAAAATCGTTCAGACGGCGAGCGTTGCGTTTATTTTTTTTATGGTGATTGGCAGGTTGCTTGCAGGCGTGCATTGGTTTACGGATATTGTGGGCGGCGTTTTATTAAGTGCGAGCTTGGTAGAGGCCTATCGTTTTTTCGTGAATATAAAAACTCGGGCTTAATCGAAAGCCCGAGTTTGCATTTTATATAGCCGTCTATTTTTTCAGCTCCAACGTGCGTTTATACGCCGCGCCAACCGCGTCCATAGCGGCGTTGCGAAAACCGCCTTTTTCGAGCGCGTGCATGCCCGCAATCGTCGTGCCGCCGGGCGAGCAAACGGCGTCTTTGAGGTCGGCGGG
>JAFTKT010000039.1 GCA_017453145.1 Clostridia bacterium | reverse complement strand
CGACGGATAATTGCCGTATTTATTGAAATACACGCTATTATCGCCCGTATGGTTGAAAACGCCGTCTAAAATAATGCGAATTCCCTGATTTTCTGCGGCTTTGACGAGGTTAACAAAATCCTTTTCCGTGCCTAAATACGGGTCGATTTTCATATAATCGGACGTGTCGTATCTATGATTTGACGCCGCTTCGAATACAGGATTAAAATAGATACAAGTTATGCCGAGTTTTTTCAAATACGGCAGTTTTTTCATAACGCCTTTGAAGTTTCCGCCGAAGAAATCGGTGTTCAAGACTTTGCCTTGTTCGTTGGGACGAAAAAACGGAATACCGCCCCAATCCTTTCGTTTAATCCGCCCGTTTATGTCAGACATAGTTCCTGATTTATAAAAGCGGTCGGGAAATATTTGATACATCACGCCGCCCTTAAACCAATCGGGCGTTTTATAGCCTTTGGAATAAACGGTGAGTAAAAATCCTTTCGGGGCTTGCGTAAGTTCCCCTTTTTCCATTGTATTGCGGGAAATAAAACCGTGTCCGTCGATTAAAAACGTATAATAATATAATCCGATTTTGGGCACGGAAAGCGTAATACTCCATCCGAAAGCCGTCTTTTGCATCGGAAAATTCTGCGCGGATTCACCGTCGCGGTTAAAGGAAAGATAAGCGTCGCAATCGGGCGACATACAATCTTCCGCTTTTGGAGTTTCAAAAGCGAATTCTTGCGTTTTCGTTTCGGGGTTTAATAAGAAAATATTCAGTTGAAACGCTGTTTTTTGGCGAACCGCGCCCGTAATGGTTTTACAGGCGCGATTCAAAGGGTCAAAATAAATGTTTAGAGCCATAATTACCTTTTAATTTTCGTGTAATGCTTTCAAATTCCAGATATTCTCGGCATATTCCGCGATACTGCGGTCTGCCGCGAAATACCCTGCCGCCGCGATATTGCGGAGCGCTTTTTGATTCCACTCGCGTTTTTGCGTGGCGTAGAGTTTGGAAAGCTGTTGTTGTGTAGAAAGATAGGATTGAAAATCTGCCATGCACATATACGGGTCGGCAATCGGCGAGCCCGTCAACAGATAGTTTGCTATATCGGCAAACGATTCTCCGTTAAATCCGACGATTAACGCCTCGATGATTTTCCGAAGTGCTGGGTCGTTGTTATAATATACGCTTGCGGAGTATCCGTTTTTCCAAATTTCCGAAACCTCGTCGGCGTTTAATCCGAAGATAAAGATATTGTTTTTACCGACTTTTTCGGACATTTCGACGTTTGCGCCGTCTAACGTGCCGATAGTGAGCGCGCCGTTAATCATAAACTTCATATTCCCCGTGCCGCTCGCCTCTTTACCGGCAAGCGAAATCTGTTCGGAGATTTCCGATGCGGGCATCAACGCTTCGGACATGGTAACGTTGTAGTCCTCCATGTACACCACGTTGAGCTTTTCGGAAATTTTCGGGTGTTTGCGAATATCTTCCGCAAGGAAACAAATCAGTTTAATGATTTTCTTCGCCATATAATATCCAGCCGCCGCTTTCGCCGCAAAAATATACGTTTTCGGTTGCATAGGCGCGTCGGGATTTTCTTTCAAAATCAAATAATCGTGTATGATATGCAATACGTTCAAAAGCTGGCGCTTATATTCGTGTAACCGTTTTGCTTGCACGTCGAATAGCGTGTTCGGGTCAATCAAAACACCCTGTTTTTTATAGGCGAAATCGGCAAACTGTTTCTTTTTCAACGCCTTAATTTCTTGCAGTCGGTTCAAAACACTGTCGTCTTTCTCGAATTTCTTAAATTGTGCAAGCTTTGCCGCATCTTTTGCGTATCCTGTTCCGATACAATCGTCAAGCAACGCGCAAAGCTCGGGGTTGGACTGATTGAGCCAACGTCTGTGCGCGATTCCGTTGGTAACGTTTTTGAATTTTTCAGGCGTAAAATCATGGAAATCCTTGAAGATGCTTTCTTTGATTATATCGCTGTGCAAAGCCGAAACGCCGTTGACGGAATGCGAGCCGCACACGGACAAATTCGCCATTTTGACGGTGTTGTGCGAAATAATCGCCATGCGGGAAATCTTGTTCCAGTCGCCCGGAAATTTCTTCCAAAGCTCTTCGCAGAACCGACGGTTAATCTCTTTAAGAATGCTGTAAATACGCGGTAATTTTCTCGCAATCAAGTCTTCGGGCCACGTTTCGAGCGCCTCTGCCAAAACGGTGTGGTTGGTATACGCGCAAACGGAAGTCGTGATTTGCCAAGCCTCGTCCCAGCTCATAGCGTTTTCGTCGATTAAAAGCCGCATAAGCTCGGGAATTGCAAGTGCGGGATGCGTATCGTTGAGGTGAATAGCCGCCATTTTAGGCAACAATTTGAGTGAACCGTATCTTCTCTTGTGGTCCGCGAGAATGTTTTGTAAAGACGCGGAAACAAGAAAATACTGTTGTTTCAAGCGCAAAGATTTGCCCTCGATATGATTATCCGCAGGATACAAGACTTTGGAAATCAAATCCGCCTCGTTGTCGTCTTTCATAACGGACGCATAGTCGCCTTGCGAGAAGAGTTTCATATCGAAATTTTGCACGCTACGTGCTTTCCATAAACGGAGCACGGAAACGGCTTGGCTGTCGTAACCCGATACCATCATATCGTAGGCAACGGCTTGAATTTCTTTGGCATCGCGGTAGATAGTTTCTAATCCGTTCTCCGTCCACTTTTCTTCAATGTATCCGTCGAATTTTACCGTGAACGTCTTATCGCTCCTTTGCGTGAGCCAAACCTCACCACCGGGTAACCACACGTCGGGTAATTCCGTCTGCCAACCCTCGACGATTTTTTGCTTGAACAGCCCGTAGTCATAACGAATGGAATAGCCCATAGCGGGATAATCGCCCGTTGCAAGCGCGTCTAAAAAACACGCCGCCAAACGCCCTAAACCGCCGTTGCCAAGCCCTGCGTCGGGCTCTAATTCGTAGAGGTCTTCCAGCGTTACGTCATAGTCCTTTAATGCCTCTTCAAAAGCTTTGGTAACGCCTAAATTAAACACGCTGTTTTTAAGGGAGCGCCCCATTAAAAATTCCATGCATAAATAGTAAACGCGTTTTGCTTTCGCCGTTTTGGTAACGGTATGGAATTGATGCCGCTTTTCCAGCAAAATATCGCGAATACTCATCACGACTGCTTTATAAAGCTGGTCTTTTCGCGCCTCCGACGGCGCAACGCCGAAATAACGGGAAAGCTTGCCCTGAATGAGCTCTTTTGCCTCCCTTTCGGTGATTTTTTGATTTTTCATATATTGAAATTCTCCTGAATAAAATTTTATCCTATGGTATTAAATACGTCGGAATACAACTTTTTATACTCCTCCGCCGAACGCGACCACGAGAAGTCCATCGTTGCCGCCTTTTTCATTAAGCTTTTCCAAGCTTGACGGTTTTTATACGTATCGATTGCCTCGTGGACGACGTACAACATATCGTAAGGGTTACAGGAAGCGAACGTAAAGCCGTTGCCGCCTGCGCCGTAGGGTTTAATCGAATCGTAGAGCCCGCCCGTTTCCCGTACCAACGGGATAGTCGCGTAGCGCGAGGCAATCATTTGAGAAAGCCCGCAAGGCTCGGATACCGACGGCATCAAGAATAAATCTGCGCCCGAATAGATTTTGCGGGATAAATCGCCGTTAAATGCGATATTGACGGAGGCTTTGCCCTCGTATCTTCTGCCTATATCCTTGAAATATTCTTCATAGGAAAAATCGCCTGTTCCAAGCAGGACGAACTGTACGTCCTCGTGTAAAATATCCTCTGCGACCGTCTTAATAAGTTCTATTCCCTTGTGCGAAACGAGCCGTGAAATCATCGCGATAAGCGGCACGTCCTTGACGGGTAAACCGAGCATATTTTGCAGTTCCGTTTTACAAACCGTTTTATTTTTGAGTGCCCTTGCCGAATAGTTCGCAAACAGCGCAGGGTCGGTTGCAGGGTTGTAGGACTCAACGTCAATCCCGTTTAATATGCCTGTCAGCTTGTCGGCGTTGCGTTGAATAATATGCTCCAAGCCGTGTGCGTATTGCGCCGTCTGTATCTCCTGCGCATACGTCGGACTTACGGTGGAAAACCGCTGCGAACATTCGATTGCGCCTTTCATAACGTTGATGCAACCGTCGTATTCCACAAGGTTACGGTATTCGTCGTCGATACCGAACAAATCGCCTAAAATATCGAGCGAAAATTTACCTTGATATTCGATATTATGAATGGTAAACAGCGCGCGGATAGACTGATATTCGGGGCGGTTTGCATACGCCGTTTTGAGATAGATAACCGCAAGTGCCGCCTGCCAGTCGTGGCAATGCAAAACGTCGGGATAAAAGCCAATAAACGGCATAATTTCCAAGACGGATTTGGAGAAAAAAGCAAAGCGTTCGCCGTCGTCGTAGTAGCCGTAGCAAGCGGGACGTTTGAAATAATATTCGTTGTCGATAAAATAAAAGGTAACGCCGTCTGTCTGATAGCTGAATACGCCACAATACTGATTTCGCCACGAAAGCTGCACGTAAATATTCCCGTGATAGGTCATTTTACGGCGTAATTCAGGCTTTATATCCGAATATAACGGTAAAACAACCCGCACGTCATAGGTAGGGTCGTTCGCGATGGCACGCGGCAAAGAGCCGATTACGTCCGCAAGTCCCCCCGTCGCGATAAACGGTCTTGCCTCTGAGGCTACGAAAAGGATTTTCCGTTTGGGTGTAAGCGTCGGTTCGTCTGCTTGTTTCGTTTGCGGAAAATCAACCGTTTGCGTTTCCAAAATTTCAACAAGCGGTGTTTTCTTCGTGGTAGTTTTTTTCGATTTCTTGCATTCAGCCATTTTTTAATACTCCTTTTATTATAAGCGCGTGCCTTTGGGGATATAGTACGGCAACGCCTCGTGTCCGCCAAGCGTACGTCTGTCGCTGACGACGACGTTTTTATCCGTAATTACGCAGTCAAGCGTGGTGTTTTGTCCGATTATATTGTCTTGCATAATAATCGAGTTGCGGACAACCGCCCCTTTTCCGACCTTTACGCCGCGAAACAGAATAGAATTTTCCACGATGCCCTCGATTTCACAACCGTCGGAAATTAAGGAATTTTTCACGATTGCGTCTGCACCGTATTTAGAGGGTGCGCTGTCGCGGACTTTCGTATAAATATCGCGCGCGCCGAACAGTTCGTCGCGAACTTCCTTTTTGAGGAGCTCCATATTATGTTTGTAATAAGCGGCAAGCGAGTCAATACCTGCGTAGTAGCCCTTGAAATTGTATCGGTAAATCTTTAAGCTTTCGATTTGTTTGATAAGTATATCGCTTTCAAAGCTTGAAAAGCCGTGCGTTACGGAATCCTCTACCAAATTAAGTAAGAACTGACGGTTGATGACCATGATATTGATATAAATATCCGCCGCCTCACCTGCTGACGTATGCGGGGAAAGCTTGATTTCTCGCACGCGGTCGTTCTCGTCTGCCGAAAGCAGAATAAAATCTGCTCTGTTGCCGACCTTGCCGTGATGCGTAACCATTGTAACGTCCGCGTTCCGTTTTTCGTGCGTAGCCAAAATGTCGGCTATATCTAAACGCATAACGCCGTCGCAGTCCGCTAATACGACGTATTTTTCCTTTCTTCTCTGTAAAAAGCCGCGCAGACTGTTGAGCGCCTCCAAGCGCGTGGTATAGAGTTTGTCGTGGCGGTCGGAGAAAGGCGGGAGTAAAATCAAACCGCCGTCCTTTCTTGCCAAATCCCAGTCCTTGCCGCTACCGATATGGTCGATTAACGAACGGTAGTTGTTGCTCGTCATAAGCCCTACCGTCGTGATACCCGAGTTGACCATATTCGAAAGCGCGAAATCGACGATACGGTATCTTCCGCCGTAAGGGATAGACGCCATTGTTCTTCTTCGGACGAGTTCAGGTACGTTCTCTTCGTGCATATTTGAAAATACTACACCGATTGCAGATGCTGCCATAATTCAATTCCTCCCTTATTCCTTAATGTCCTTTTCATGGTTTTGTCCTTTGGAAACGGTAACGCCGTCGGCGACGGTTACGTCTCTTCCAAGCACCACGATTTCGGCAGACGGGTCTTTCGGATTGCCGATTTTTGCGTTCTTGCCGACCGTTACGTTTTCGTCAATTATCGAATAGGAAACGGTTGCGTTTTCTTTGATGACGCTGTTAGCAAGCACGACCGCGTCTTTGACAACCGCGCCCTTTTCTACGATTACGTTGCTACCCAAAACGGAATTTTCGACCGTGCCGTCAATTTCACAGCCGAGCGCGACCATTGAATTTTTAACAACGCCGTTCTCGCCGATATGTTCAGGGGGTGCGAGCGGATTTCTCGAATGGATTTTCCATGCCTTGTCGCTCACGTCAAACTCGGGCGTGTCGCCGAGTAAGTCCATATTCGCCTCCCAAAGCGAGGCGATTGTGCCGACGTCTTTCCAATATCCGTCAAAACGGTAGGAATACATTTTTTCGCCTGCACGGAGCATGGCGGGTAAAACGTCTTTACCGAAATCTTTTGAGGAATTGGGGTTTGCGTCGTCCTCTTCTAAATATTTGAACAGCTTTTGCGCGCTGAAAATGTAAATGCCCATAGACGCGAGCGTGCTTTTCGGGACTTTCGGTTTTTCCTCGAACTGATAAATAGAGCCGTCGGGGTTAGTATTGAGAATTCCGAACCGCGACGCCTCTGAAAGCGGCACGTTGATAGCGGCAATCGTACAATCTGCGCCCGTGTCCTTGTGTGCTTTCAGCATGGCGGCATAGTCCATTTTATAAATGTGGTCGCCCGACAATACGAGAACGTAGTCGGGGTTATACATTTTCATAAAATGCAAGTTTTGGAAAATGGCGTTTGCCGTACCTGCATACCAAGACGAATTCGTTTTCGCTTGATAAGGCGACAAAATATGTACGCCGCCGTAGGTTCTGTCCAAATCCCAAGGCTGTCCGTTGCCAATATATTCATTGAGAATAAGCGGCTGATACTGTGTGAGCACGCCGACGGTATCAATTCCCGAATTTACGCAGTTGGAAAGCGGGAAATCGATAATGCGGTATTTAGCACCGAACGCCACCGCAGGCTTTGCGATGTTCGTGGTCAAGGCGTATAAACGGCTGCCCTGTCCGCCGGCAAGTAGCATAGCTACACATTCTTTTTTTCTTTGCATAAAGCACCCCTTATCAGTTAATTTTTTTCAAATACACGCAAGTCAGTTTGGGGAGGTCGAACGTAATTGAATCCTCCTTTCCGTGACTAAACGCTTTTTGCGTATAGAATATATATTTTTTCATCTTACCGCTTCCGCCGTAGCGCGCGTAATCGGTGTTGAAAACAAGACGGTATTTTCCTGCGGGAAGTCCGAGTCGATAGCCTTGATAATCCATGCCCGAGAAATTTATCATAACGACAATCGTATTGCCTTGCCTGTCCTTGCGCTGATATGCAATAAAATTACGGTCGTTATCGTCGGCGGCAAGCCATTCAAAGCCCTCCCACGAATCTTCGATTTCGTAGAAAGCGGGCGTGGTTTTATAAAATTCGTTCAATTCTCTAACCGCAACGGACAATTTTTTGTGCATGGGATACTCGGTCAAGAAATACTCAATGCTTTCTTTATAATTCCATTCCTTGAACTGTCCGATTTCCCAGCCCATAAAATGCAGTTTCTTGCCCGGATGGGACATCATATACCCCAAAAACGCGCGAAGTCCTGCAAATTGTTCATAATAATCGCCCGGCATCTTGCTAATTAACGACGCTTTGCCGTGCACCACCTCGTCGTGTGAAATAGGCAAAATATAGTTTTCCGAAAAAGCGTACATCATAGAAAACGTGAGCTTGTTATGCTCGTATTTGCGGTGTACGGGATTTTTAGAGATGTAGAACAAAACGTCGTTCATCCAACCCATATTCCATTTGAAATTAAAGCCAAGCCCGCCGATATTCGTGGGGCGTGTAACAAGCGGCCATGCCGTCGATTCTTCCGCTATCATTAGCGCATTCGGGAAAAATTTGAAAACCGCCTCGTTCAAACGTCGCAAAAATGCAACTGCTTCGAGATTCTTATTTTCGCCGTAGATATTCGGTACCCATTCCCCTGCTTGCTTTTCGTAGTCGAGGTACAACATGGACGCCACCGCGTCTACGCGCAGTCCGTCTACGTGATAATTTTCAAAAAAGAACACAGCCGACGAAATTAAAAAGGAAACAATTTCGTTTCTGCCGAAATCAAATCTACGCGTTCCCCAACCTTTATGCTCCATTCTGTCCCATTGCGACGCCTCGTAGAGCGGTTGTCCGTCAAATTCGTATAACCCGAATTCGTCTTTGGGGAAATGCGCGGGCACCCAATCGAGAATTACGCCGATATT
>JAFTKT010000038.1 GCA_017453145.1 Clostridia bacterium | reverse complement strand
ACGGTGGACGAGCTCATGGATTATATCCCTGCGCCCGACTTCCCGACGGGCGGCGTGATTATGGGCAGGGGCGGAATTCGCCAAGCCTACCGCACGGGTCAAGGGAGTATCGTAATCCGTTCCAAGTGCGAAATCGAGGAATACGGCACGGGCGGTAACGTGCGCTCGCGTATTATCGTAACGGAAATCCCTTATCAAGTCAACAAGGCAATGCTGATTAAGACGATTGCGGACATGGTACGCGATAAACGCTTGGAGGGTATCTCCGACATTCGCGACGAATCCGACCGCGACGGTATGCGGATTGTCATTGAATGTAAGAAAGAGGCGAACGCGCAAGTCGTGTTGAACACCCTTTACAAAAAGACGAAACTGCAAATCTCCGACGGTATTATTCTGCTCGCGCTCGTGGAAAACGGCACCGAGCCCAAGACGCTGAATATCCGCGACATTCTGTATCATTACCTCAACCACCAAAAAGAAGTCATCACGCGCAGAACGCGCTTTGATTTGAACAAGACGGAAGAACGCGCGCATATTATCGCAGGGCTCGTACTCGCGCTTGCGAACGTTGACGAAGTAATCCGTATTATCAAGGCGAGCGCGGACAAGAACGCGGCAATCGAATCGCTCACGAACGCGTTCGAATTAGACGAAAAGCAAGCGAACGCGATTTTGGAAATGCGCTTACAGCGTTTGACCTCGCTCGAAGTGGAAAAGCTCAAAGACGAGCTTGCCGCGCTCCAAGCGACAATCGCCGACCTCAAAGACATTCTCGCCAACGAAAGCCGTATTATGCAAATCATTCGCGACGATTTGACGGAAATCAAGAACAAATACCCCTCGCCGAGAAAGACGGAAATTTCCGTTGACTACGGCAATATCGACGACGAGGATTTGATTGACAGAGAGGACGTCGTGATTTCCCTCACCCACTCGGGCTATATCAAACGCCTGCCCGTCGCCGAATACAAGGCACAAGGTCGCGGCGGAAGAGGGATTACCGCGCACAGACCCAAAGACGAGGACTACGTGGAAAAAATGTTCGTGTCCTGCACGCACGACCCTATCCTCCTCTTCTCGTCGTTGGGTAAAGTATATTCCATCAAGGGCTATGAAATTCCCGAAGCCAACCGCACGGCACGCGGCAGAGCCGTCGTCAATATCGTACAGCTCGACCCGGGCGAAAAGATTGAAACGGTGCTCCCCGTCAAAGCCGACGGCGAGGGCTACCTTGTGATGGCAACCGAAAAGGGCTTGATTAAAAAGACGTCGACAAGCGAATTTAGCCGTATTCCCAAGAACGGCAAAATCGCAATCCGTCTGCTCGAAGGCGACCGCTTAATCTCCGTGCAATTTACGACGGGCGACAACGAAATCTTTATCGCCTCGCGCGGCGGCAAATGTATCCGTTTCCATGAAACGGACGTGCGCCCGACGGGCAGAGGCACGCAAGGCGTGCGCGGCATGAACCTTGCCAGCGACGATATTGTCGTGGATATGTTGATTGTCGACACGACGCAGGATTTGTTCACGCTTACCTCGCTCGGCTACGGCAAACGCACCAAGTTCGACGACTACCGTCTGCAAAGTCGCGGCGGCAAGGGTATCAAAGCGGGCGTGTTCAACGAAAAGACGGGCGAGCTCGTGAATATGAAACTCGTAACGGACGAAAACGACGTGATGATTATCACGACGGGCGGCACGATTATCCGTATGCACGCGGACACGATTAGCTGTATCGGCAGAGCCACGCGCGGCGTGCGGGTTATGAACGTCAAGGACAGCCTTGTGGCGACGGTAGACGTAACCGAGCGCGACGACGAGGCGGAAACGCAAGCACCCGAAGAAACGGCGGCGGATTTGAGCCCCGAAGATTTAATCGGTGAAACGGAAGTCGAAGAAATCGAAGAAACCATTGCGGACGAAACGGAAGTAACGGAAGAAATCGAGGAAACGGCAGAACCGACCGAAGAATAACGCAATCGGCGTGAAAACGCAACGCCGCCCGACGAAAAATTCGTCGGGCGGCTGTTTATTTTTCGCGTTCTGTTGCTTTAAGCAACGTTTTGGAATGATTACCACTACAAAGCCGCTATCTCGCCGAAAAGTTCACCCTTTTTTGGGCGTTACGAGGATTGTTTTATAATCGGTGTACACCACAAACCCTGCCTTGCTCTTGCTCGGTTTTTTGACGTATTTACGCTTACAATAATCGACGGGGATTTTATCGCCGTCGCGGCCGTCGGAATAATACGCGCAAAGCTCGGCGGCGTATAAAACCGTTTCGTCCGATACCTGCCCCCCTTGTGCACAGATAATCGCGTGCGAGGAATGGTATTTTTGCGTGTGCAACCAAATGTCGTCGGGCGCGGCTTGGCGGAGGAGTTTATCGTTTTGCAGGTTGTTTCTGCCGAGTAAAATTTTCTTGCCGTCGTGCTCGTATTCACGGAAAGGCACGGGCGTTTCTTTCTTCTTGCCGCCTATGCGCGCTTTGGGTGCGCGGAGTGCGCCCGTCGACACGAGCTCTTCTTCAATCTCCTTGAAATCCTGCTCGGCGTCCGCCGCGTTGATTGCCGACAAAATACTCTCGGCGTAAGACAGCTCCCGTTGCTCTGCGCGTTGCATGGGCAACAAAATTTCTTTCGCGCGTTTTTGCTTGTTATACGCTTTGAAATATTTCTGCGCGTTTTGTGCGGGCGTCAACAGCGGCTCTAACGCGATTTTGATTTCGCCGCCCTGTTCATCGTACCAATTTTCCAGCGTGGCGGACTTCGCGCCCTTTTCCAAGCGGTATAAATTTGCCGTCAAAAGCTCGCCCTTGACGCGGTTTTCTTCCGCTTTTTCCGATTCGGCGAGCCGTTCCGTAATTTCCTGCAAACGCTTTGCCGCTTTTTTTCGGAGCGTTCTTGCCGCGCTTTCTAATTTCCGTTTTTTATCCGCAAACCCCTTTTTGTTCTCGCGGAAGGAATAGTATTCGTCCTCCGCCTTGCAAAGGGAGGGCATTGCTTTCCCGCCTGCAATTTCGAATGCAAAGAAATCGACGGGCTCGCCGTTTTCCGTTTTGAGGTGCGGTTCGTTTGGCGCGTTCTCACAAAACTCGCCGATAAACGCCCAAAGCGGCATTTTCACCTTCGCCGCCCTTGCCACGATTTCCCGCGCGGTGGGGAGCGCAAGCCCCGAAACGTGCTCGAAAATAAACTTCGCAAACGCCTCGTTTTCATACCCCTCCGCATGCGTTTCGTAAAAGCTTTGTTCAAGTGCTCGCATACCTGCCCCGTCGAAAGGCGAAATTTTATCCTGCGGGAGAGGGTAGGCGTATTTCGCGCCTGCAAGCAAAACACGGTGGCTGTCGTCCAAAAGTGCGGTGGTTTTGAGCGCGCCGAGCACAATACCCTTTTCGCTCAATACGATATTCGAATATTTCCCCATAAGCTCGCAATGGAGCACGCGCTCACACTCGGAAAAGTCGCTCGTGCATTTGAGCGTGAGCTCGATAATCCGCTCAAAATCCTTTTGGACAACGCTTAAAATTTCCGCGCCCTGCAAATGCTTGCGGAGTAACATACAAAAATTCGGGGGCACGGCGAGCGGCTCTTTTTCCCGTTCGGACAAACATACGCGGGCATTCGACGCATTTGTGCTTAAAATGAGTTTAACCGTCGATTTTCCAGTGTATATAATAAAGGTGAGCTCGTCTTTGTCCACTTGGGAAATACGGTTTATTTTTCCGCCCCGTAAAAAACGGTCGAGCTCTTGGGATAAACGCCGTATGTGAAAAGCGTCTTGCGGCATAGTTTCTCCTTTTGAAAACGCCAAAATTCGCGTTTTCGGTGAAAAATAAAAATCTTTTCTTAAATTATAGCGTAAAAATCAAAAATTGTAAACAAAAACGCTTTATTTTCTTCGATAAATATGATAAAATGTATGGGCAAAGCAAAAAAAATTTAATTTGTATAAAAAATTGTTAAAAAGCAGGAGAAGTATTATGAAACACACTACCAAAGCGGCAGAAAAAAGCACCGTCAAAATCACGATGAAATTTGACGCGGAAGAATGGAAGAAAGCGCAAACGGACGCTTACCTTAAAACCAAAGGCAAATTCGCCATCAACGGTTTCCGTAAAGGCAAAGCCCCGAAAAGCGTTATCGAACACGTCTACGGCAAAGGCGTTTTCTACGAGGACGCGCTCAATCTCCTTTTCTCGGAGAACTACGGCACGATTCTCGATAAGAACGAGAAGAAATTCACCGTTGTCGGCGACCCCGACGTTTCCGTTGAGGATTTGTCCGACGAGGGCGTAACGATGGTGGCAATCGTTCCCGTCAAGCCCGAAGTGAAAATTTCCGCTTATACGGGTATTAAAATCAAGGAATATGCGTATACTGTTAAGGACGAAGAAATCGAGGCGGAGCTCAACCGCGTACTCGACCGCAACGCTCGCAAAGTGGCTGTGGAAGGCCGTGCGGCGCAAAACGGCGATATTGCGAACATTGATTTCGTTGGCACGGTCGACGGCGTGAAGTTCGACGGCGGCGAGGCGCAGGGCTTTGATTTGACGCTCGGCAGCGGTCAGTTTATTCCCGGCTTTGAAGAACAGGTCGTGGGT
>JAFTKT010000037.1 GCA_017453145.1 Clostridia bacterium | reverse complement strand
TTGCACTTGGACTGTATCCGCACGGCGCGCGCAAAAGGCTTGTCCGAACGGCTTGTCGTGCGCTCGCATGCTTGGCGTAATGCGTTGCTCCCTATCGTGCCGTTGCTCGTCGGTTGGCTTACGAGCCTGTTTTCGGGGTCGATTATGATAGAAAACGTGTTCGGGATTAACGGGCTCGGCAAGGTGTATTTCGACGCGCTCACGTCTAGCGATAACGAGGTCGCGCTCGCCATGCAGATGTTTTATATCGTGCTGGCGCTTGCGGGAAATCTGCTCGCCGATTTCGCCTATGGAATCGTAGACCCGCGCGTGCGGGTAGGAGGACGGGAATGATTAGGTGGTTAAAACGTATGGTTTGGGGCAGAAAGGATTTGCCCGAGCTTGCGGCGGGGGAAGAGATTGAAAGCCCGTCAAGGCTACTTTTCAAAGCGTTTTTCTCCAAAAAACCCGCAATCGTCGCGCTTGTCTTGCTCCTGTCCCTGTTTTTGTTCGTGTTTATCGCGCCTGCGTTCTTGCCTATGGACGTCAACTACACCGACCCGTTGCAACAAAACGTCGCACCCAACTACGGCATGCGTTCTCTGCCGCGCGCGTTGAAAGAGGACGTGGCGGAAATCGACGGGTTTGCGGGGTTTACCGTCGGCTTGTCGGGTGCGGGCGAGGTGTTCGTTTGGGGGAATGCCAAAGACCGATTGAGCGGCGTTGATATGAAAGAGCTCCCAAGCGAAGTTAAGGACTACGGCGCGACGCATGTCGCGGCGGGCAAGGACCATATTCTTGCCGTAACCAAATCGGGCAAGCTCGTCGGTTGGGGGGATAAAAGTTGCGGACAATACGGCTTTGAAAGCGTGCTCGGCGCGCTCCCGACCCCTGAAATTTTCCGCGAGGGGATTGCGCCTGAAAGCGTTTCCTCGCTCGTTTGCGGTTATCAGACGTCCGCGCTCGTGCTCGGGACGGGCGAGGCGTATTTGTGGGGGAATACCAACGTCGTGAAGAACCTTGCCGAACTGTCCTTTCTTTCGGGCGTGAAACAGGTCGCGTTTACCAACTCCGCCGCTGTCGTCTTGCTCGAAAACGGCGAAATTACGACGGGTACGCAGAGAGTTTTTTCGTCGGTAACGACGGCAAACGGCGAGGTGAATATACCGCTCAACGAATACACGGTAGCCCAAAACGCCGTTCAGCTCGCCGCGACGAACAAGTGCGTGGCGGTGCTGTTGCAAAGCGGTGAGGTGGTCGTTTCGGGCGTTTTTGAAAACGGCGAAAATCAGTTGCCCAAGCTCCGAGCAGGCGAAAAATTCGTGTCGATAGACGGCGGCACGCGGCATTTTGTGGGCGTAACGGATTTGGGAAACGTCTATGCGTGGGGGCACGACGCCTACGGACAATGCCGTCTTGTACAAGACGGGAACACGGCGCGCGCGTTTGCGGGCGCGCTACAAACGTATGCGGTGGACAAAGAGGGCAGGCTCGTGCAAAGCGTGGGGCTGAAAGGGTCTATTATGGGCACGGACGGACGGGGACGGGACGTGTTCACGCGGATTGTACACGGCGGAAAAATGACGTTGACCATCGGCGGCGTGGCGGTGCTCGTTTCTTCCGCGATTGCCATTTTAGTCGGTTGTGCGGCAGGGTATTTCGGTGGCTTTGCCGACGTGCTTTTGATGCGGATTACCGAAATCTTTTCTTCCATTCCCTTTTTGCCGTTCGCTATGCTGTTGTCGCAGATTATTAAATATTACAATATCGGAGAAACGATGCGGATATTTATCATTATGCTGATTTTAGGCGCGCTGTCTTGGACGGGGCTTGCGCGAATGATACGCGCGCAAGTGCTCGCCGAACGGGAAAAGGATTACACGCAAGCAGCGCGGGCTATGGGCGTGCGGGAAATCGCCATCGCCTTTCGGCACGTGCTCCCGAACATCGTTTCCGTCGTGCTTGTGAGCATGACGCTCGATTTTGCGGGGTGTCTTTTGACGGAGTCCTCCCTTTCCTATTTAGGGTTCGGCGTGCAACAGCCGCAACCGACGTGGGGGAATATGTTGAGCGGTAGCAATAACAGTATCGTCATTCAAAACTATTGGTGGCAATGGCTATTCCCCGCGCTCTTTCTATCGCTTGCCACCATTTGTATCAACGTCGTCGGCGATGCCCTGCGCGACGCGCTCGACCCGAAATCAAGCGCAAAGCGATGAACGGAAAACGCCGTGCAAAGTGATAAAGGAGGTGGGCAGGTATGCCGCTATTAGAGGTGAAAGGGCTACAAGTCGAGTTTGAAACGCGGCGGGGCAACTTGCGCGCGGTAGACGACGTAAGCTTTTGTGTGCACGCAGGAAAAACGCTCGCGCTCGTGGGCGAAAGCGGTTCGGGAAAAAGCGTTTCGGCAATGAGTATCTTGCGGCTGTTGGACGAAAACGGGCGTATTGCAGGCGGCGAAATCCTGTTCGAGGAGGAGGCGGGCAAGCCCGTTGACCTTGTGAAAACGTCGGCGGAGGAAATGCGTAAAATACGCGGCAACCGTATTTCCGTCGTCTTTCAAGAACCTATGACCGCGCTCAACCCCGTGCTGTCTATCGGCAAACAGTTGTCCGAACCTTTCCGTATTCACAGGAACATGTCCAAAAAAGAGGCGCTTATCGAGGCGGAAAATATGCTCAAAGCAGTGCAAATTCCGAGCCCTGAACGCATTGTCAAAGATTTTCCGCACAGGCTTTCGGGGGGAATGCGGCAAAGGGTGATGATTGCCATGTCGCTTGCCTGCCGCCCCAAACTCTTGATTGCCGACGAGCCGACGACCGCGCTCGACGTTACCATACAGGCGCAAATTTTGCGGTTGATGAAAGATTTACAGCGGGAACGCGGCACGGCGATTTTGTTTATTACGCACGATTTGGGTGTGGTGCATGAAATGGCGGACGAGGTTGCCGTGCTCTATTGCGGTCAGGTGGTGGAGCTGGCAGAAAAGGCGCAACTGTTTTCCAAATCCCGTTATTTGCATCCGTATACGGAGGCGTTACTCCGTTCTATTCCGACGGGCAGAGGCGGAAGGCTGGAAACGGTGGAAGGGCACGTGCCGCCGCTCTACGATTTGCCCAAAGGCTGTAAATTTTCCACGCGTTGCCGTTATTGCACAGAGAGGTGCGTGCGGGAAGAACCGCCTCTTTTCACCATGAAAAACGGGCGAAAAATACGTTGTTTTTATCCGAGTAAGGAGGAGCGAAAAAGTGAACGACACGCCGAGCTTGTTGTCCGTCAAAGGACTTAAAAAGTATTTTCCCGTTTCGGGCGGACTGCTCAAAAAACGCAGATATTTGCGTGCGAACGAGAATATTGATTTAGAGATTAAGGCGGGTGAAACCTTTTCGGTGGTGGGGGAGAGCGGCTCGGGGAAATCCACGCTCGGCAAAACCCTGTTAGGGCTTTATAAGCCTACGGCGGGACAGGTGATTTATCGCACGGACGAAAAAGAAATTGATTTGACGAAACTGAAAAAAGAGGAAATGCGTAGACTACGAAGTGATTTACAGATTGTGTTCCAAGACCCCTATTCCTCGCTAAATCCCAAGATGACGGTGGGGCAGATTATCGAAGAGGGGGTGGCAACGCACGGCTATTATAAAAAGGGCAGTCGACAAATGCGCGAATACGTGCAAGAAATTTTGCAAAAGTGCGGACTGCAAAAGGAAACGCTGCACCGTTATCCGCATCAGTTTTCGGGCGGACAGCGCCAAAGGGTGGGGATAGCCCGCGCGCTTGCCGTCAAGCCCAAGTTCGTCGTCTGCGACGAGTGCGTATCCGCGCTCGACGCCTCCGTGCAATCGCAAATCCTCAATCTTTTATCCGAGCTGAAAGAAAAGGAGAATTTGACGTATTTATTCATATCCCACGACTTGTCCGTCGTGCGGCACGTGTCCGATTCCCTTGCCGTGATGTACTTGGGGAATATCGTCGAGCGGGGCGAGGCAAAGCGCGTGTTTTCCGAGCCGCGTCATCCCTACACGCTCGCGCTGATTTCCGCCGCGCCAAAAATAGGCGAAAGGCAGGAAAAAGAGGGGATTATCCTGCGCGGCAATATCCCAAGCCCCGTGTCTCCGCCGTCGGGCTGTAAATTTCATACCCGCTGTTTTATGGCGCAAGAGATATGTAAACGCGTACCTGCCCCGCTTGTCGAGGTGGAAAAGGGGCATTTCGTTTCCTGTCATTTTGCCGAAAAGACAGCGGAGGAAAAACGGGAGATTGCTTGGAAATACGGAGAGAATAGAAAATAAGCGCGCCGATGAAAGCGGCGCGCTTTTCTGTGAAAAAATTAAGAAAAAACAGAAAAAAGTGCAAATAGCTTTTCATTCGTGTTGACAAACGCAGGAAAAATGTATTATAATAAGATATGAGGGCAAAACCTCAAATTATTTTTTATTACAGGAGGATATTCAAAAATATCTTATGGAACCCCTACCCCTATCTATCGTTATTGCGATACTTGTGTTGTTATCAGGCTTTTTTTCGGGCACGGAAACGGCGTATTCCTGCGCGAATAAAATTAAACTGAAAAGTATGATTTCACTCGGCAAAAAGCACGCGAAAGCCGTCGCTTCGTTTGCCGACGAAAACTACGACAAGCTGGTTACGGCTATCCTCGTCGGAAACAATATCGTGAACATCACGGCGTCTGCGCTCGGCACGGTCTTGTTCGGACAGTTGATTACCCACGACCCGAACCTCGCAACGACGGTATCGACCGCAGTTTTGACGGTCGTCGTGCTTTTGTTCGGCGAAATCACGCCCAAATATTTGGCGAGCGTGTATCCCGAAAAATTCTGTTTCTTTTTCTACCCCTTGATGCAGCTTTTCTACTGGATATTAGTGCCCGTATGTAAAGTGTTCGACGGTTATAAAACGCTACTGAAAAAAGTGTTCAAGCTTAAAAAAGAGGTGGGTGTAACCGACGAAGAGCTCCTTTCGCTCGTAGACGAGGCGGAGGAAGACGGAACGCTCAAAGAGGACGAATCGGAGCTCGTGCGCTCCGCGCTCGAATTCGACGATTTGAAGGTGGAAGATATATTAGTGCCGCGTGTGGACGTGGCGGCAGTTAGCACCGAGCATACGATGGACGAAATCCGCGAAGTGTTCCACAAAACGGGCTATTCGCGCTTGCCTGTGTATGAAGAAACGATTGACCACGTTGTCGGGCTCGTGCATCAACGCGAGTTTTTCGAGGGCTACTTAAACGGCGAAACGGACATCAGGAAGCTGTTGCTAAATATCGTCTTTACGACCGAATACACCCGTATTTCCGCGCTTTTGAAACAGCTCCAAAAAAGTAAAATCCATTTGGCGGCGGTTTCCGACGAATACGGCGGACTTGTCGGTATCGTAACGTTGGAAGACATTTTGGAAGAGCTCGTCGGAGAAATTTGGGATGAGCACGACGAAGAGGAAGTGCTGTTCGGTAAAATCGACGAAGAGGAATACTGGGTGGACGGAAAATGCCCGCTCAACGAATATTTCTCTCTCTATGAAATGGAAGAAGAGGACGAGAATTTCGAGTCCAACACGGTCGGCGGCTGGGCGACGGAAAATTACGGCGGCATTCCTCCTATCGGGGAAGTAATCCGCTACGGGTATTTGGAAATTAAAATCGTCAAGGCGACCAAGCAAAAGGTGCTTAAAATCCGTTCGAGAAAGACGGAAGAATTTTTTGAAGAAGAAAGCGAAAACGCTTAAAAATAAAAGGAAGGAACGAAACAATGGCAACGATTTTAGTAACGGGCGGTTGCGGCTATATCGGTTCGCATACCGTGCTTGAACTTTTGAACAAGGACTACCAAGTAGTCGTGGTGGATAATTTCTCTAATTCAAGCTTTGAGGCGCTTGCGCGCGTACAGAAAATTACGGGTAAAACCGTAACGTTCTACGAGGCGGATATTCGCGACAGAGCCGCGCTGGAAAAGATTTTTTCGGCGCATAAATTCGACGCCGTCATTCATTTCGCGGCGTTCAAAGCGGTGGGCGAAAGCTGTAAATTGCCTTTGAAATATTATGAAAATAATATCGGCGGCACGATTACGCTGTTACAGGTCATGGAAAAATACGCTGTGAAGAAAATCGTGTTCTCCTCGTCGGCGACTGTCTACGGCGACCCCGAGCGTTTGCCTTTGGACGAGAATTGCCGTCTTTCCACGACCAACCCCTATGGCAGCACCAAGCTGATGATGGAGGGGATTATGCAAGACGTGCAAAAAGCGGATAAGGAATGGAACATCATTTTGCTCCGTTATTTTAACCCCGTCGGCTCGCACGAGAGCGGCTTAATCGGCGAAGACCCGAAAGGTATTCCCAACAATTTAATGCCCTACGTCGCGCAGGTGGCAAGCGGTAAGCTTGAAAAAATCAACGTGTTCGGCAACGACTACGACACCCCCGACGGCACGGGCGTGCGCGATTATATCCACGTGGTGGACCTTGCGCTCGGGCATCTTGCGGCAATCGAAAACTGCAACGACGCGGGCGTGCATATCTATAATCTCGGCACGGGGCACGGATATAGCGTTTTGGATATGATTCATGCCTTTGAAAAGGCTTGCGGCAAGAAGTTGCCCTATCAAATCTGCCCCCGTCGCGACGGCGACATTGCTTCTTGCTACGCTTGTCCCGACAAGGCGAAAAAAGAGCTCGGCTGGGAGGCGAAATTTGGCATTGAAGAAATGTGCGCCTCGCAATGGAAATGGCAGAGCGGTAACCCGAGAGGCTACGAGGCGTAAAGCGAGTGATTACGCCCGACGAAATTATCCGTTCCGCGCGAAAAACGCTGTCCGTATCCGTCGATTGCTTTGGCAAGGTAACGGTGCGTGCGCCGCGTCGGTTGGACGAGAAACGTATTTTGGCGTTTTTGCAGGAAAAGGAAAGTTGGATTATCAAGCAAAAAAGGAAAACGGCGGTGGCAGGTATTTGTTTACCGCCTGAAAATTTGCTTGGCTACGAATTTTTACT
Source organism: Clostridia bacterium (assembly GCA_017453145.1). Classification (GTDB taxonomy): domain Bacteria; phylum Bacillota; class Clostridia; order Christensenellales; family Borkfalkiaceae; genus Scatosoma. Next base: position 47,391 of record JAFTKT010000037.1, on the reverse strand, counting down.
GCTCGGCGAAAAACACAAAATCGCGGCGATTTCGGGCGTTCGCGTTTCTTATGATAACGAGAATAAAACGCTCGTGTTGCCCGCTAAAAACCCGAAAGACAGGCTTGTCAAATGGCTGAAAGAAAACGCATTGCGTATTTTTTGCGAAATTACGGAAAGGCGTGCAAAGGAAATGGGCGTGGCGGTGCAGTCGGTTAAAATTACTTCCGCCCGTAGAAAATGGGGCAGTTGTTCGGGGAAAGACGAAATCCGCTACTCGTTCCGTTTGCTCTACGCCCCGAAAGAAGTAATCGACTACGTGGTCGTGCACGAGCTTGCGCACGTACGCCATAAAAATCACTCGGCGGCGTTTTGGAATGAGGTGGCAAGATTTGTGCCCGATTACAAGACAAAACGGCAATGGCTCAAAGCCCGCGCGGCGCTTGCGCATGTTTTTTAGGCGGCTTTGGGGCAACGACAAACAGATATTTCAAAGGAGGACTGCAAATGAAGAAACGGCGTGTGCTTTCATGCTTTTTAGCCGCTTTGCTTGCGGTCTCTTTCTCCTCTTGCGTGCTTGCGAGCGATTGGTATTCTCGGCTCGGCTCGCTCAAATCCTCTTCTGAAAGCTCAAAAGAAGAGAGCGGTGAAAACGGTTCGGACAGCTCGTCGGAGGATGCGCGTGGCGATAGTAGTTCAAACAGCTCGAACAGCTCGAACAGTTCGAATAGTTCGGACAGCGCAAGCGACGGGGCAGGACAACCGCCCCAAACGGACGAACAAACCCTCGATTTCACACCTACGCCCGCAACCGAGCAATACGGTTATCAGTATTTTGCGCAGAACGAGCAAAAGGGCGAGGACTTGTGTGCCTTTTACAGCGCGCTCGTGTCAGCGTTTTCGGCGTGGCACGCGAGCGATAAGGACGGCACGGCAAAGGACGGGGTTTACCATATGGACGCCGTCAACTACGCCACGCACGGCTTGACGAGAGAAGAGGCGACGGCGGTTTGGAAAACGGTGTTCTTGGAATATCCCGAATTTTTCTGGTTGAGCAATCGCGTTAAATACGACGATAAGCAGGTCTATCCGTTGTTGGCGGCAGAGTACGCGGTGGCAGAAGTGCGCTTGGAAACGCAAAGCGCGGTGGAGGCGGTTGCGCTCGATTGCGCGGAATATATCGACGAAACGCAGACGGAAACGGAACGCGCGTTGGGCATTTACGATTATTTGATTAACAAGGTCGACTATGCTTACGAGGCGGACGGGCAAACTCCGCAAGACGACAGGTTCGCGCACAGTATCGCAGGGCTTGCGCTTGGCTTGGGCGTGTGCGAAACGTATGCCAAATCGTTTGACTGGCTGAGCGGTTTGTTCGGCGTGGAAAGCGTGAGTGTTTCGGGCGAGGGCGTGCAGGGCGAACATTCGGGCGGACACGCTTGGAATATTGTGAAATTAGAGGACGAATGGCGTGCGGTAGACGTAACGTGGGGGGACAGAGCGGATAACACCATTCACCGCGAGTGGTTCGGTGTACCCGCAACGGAATTTGCAAAGAGCCACGTGCCGTCGCTCCCGACGGAGGAATGGGGCATCGAGTATCAATTCGGCTTGCCGACCCTCTCCGAAAAACGGGTAACGCCCGTGCGTGCGAGCAAGAACGGCGCGGAGCTCGGCGTGTTCGTCGATTTGGACAGCGCGCTGAAAACGGTAACGGACGAGGCAGGCAGGTACGCGTTCACGCTCGATATAACGACAAACACCACACAAAATAAAACGCTCGTTACGGCGGAAAACGTGCTTTTGGCGGCAGTGTTGCCCAAAGCGGGAAATATCACGATTTCGGGGATTTCGGCGGTGAAAACAAAGTTGAGTGTTACCGCGTTATCGTTGCAATGCGATATAACTTTGAAAAATTTGACGCTTACGGCAGGCTCGCTGACGAGAAACGGGTATACCGTGTTGCCGCTCGGCGCAATCGTCAATTTATAAAAGCCGTTAAAAGCCGAAAAAGCGTTTAATAACGCGAAAAATGCGGTATAAATGAACAGGAGATAAAATTTCCGAACGAGGAAAGTATGTTAGAACTTAAAAACGTAGGCTACAAGGTCGAGGACGAGCTTGGCGAAAAGGAAATACTCAAAGATATAACGCTCAAAATCGACGAGCGTTTCGTGGCGTTCACGGGTCCGAACGGGGGTGGGAAATCTACGCTCGCAAAAGTTATTGCGGGTATTTATAAGCCCACGTCGGGACAAATATTGTTGGACGGCGAGGACATCACGGAGCTTTCCGTTACCGAACGCGCCAAGCGCGGCGTGTCCTATGCCTTTCAACAGCCCGTGCGGTTCAAGGGCTTGACGGTGCGGGATTTGATTACGATTGCGGCGGGGCGGTCGCTGAAAGTGTCGGAGGCTTGCGCGTATTTGTCGGAAGTCGGCATGTGCGCGCGGGATTATATCGACCGCGAAGTCAATGCGTCGCTTTCGGGCGGCGAGTTGAAACGCATTGAGATTGCAACGATTTTGGCGCGCGGCACACAGCTGTCGATTTTCGACGAGCCGGAGGCGGGGATTGACCTTTGGAGCTTTGGAAACCTCATCAAGGTTTTTGAGAAAATGCACGAAAAAACGCAGGGGAATATTTTGATAATTTCTCACCAAGAACGTATTTTGAATATCGCGGACAGGATTATCGTGATAGCGGACGGCAGAGTGCGTGAGGAAGGCAAAAAAGACGAGGTATTGCCCTCGCTTTTGGGACAAGAGGCTTGTAAAATCCTCACGGACAAGCTGTAATACAGGCGATAAGGAGCAAGAGAATGGACGAAATTCAGAAAGATTTACTTGTAAAAATCGCCGATTTGCACGGTGTGCCCGAAGGCGCGTATAACATTCGCGGCGACGGGGAAACGCAGAGCAGAAACAGCACGGCGAACATTGAAATCGTAACGAAAACGGACGGGAAATCGGGGATTGATATTTTTATCAAGCCCGGCACGAAAAACGAGAGCGTGCATATCCCCGTCGTTATCAGCAAGGCGGGCTTGCAGGAAGTCGTTTACAACGATTTCTATATCGGCGCGGATAGCGACGTGGTCATTGTTGCGGGTTGTGGTATTCATAACTGCGGCGGCGTGGACACGACCTCGCGCCACGACGGCGAGCATACCTTTTACGTCGGCAAAAACGCGCGCGTGAAATACGTGGAAAAGCACTATGGCGAAGGGGACGGGAACGGTAAAAACGTGATGAACCCGACGACGGTGGTGCATTTAGACGAGGGCGCGCAGATGGAGATGGAAACGACGCAAATCAAGGGCGTGGATTCAACCAAGCGTTTGACGAAAGCGGATATGAAATCGGGGGCGAGCTTTACCGTTAAGGAAAAACTGTATACGCACGGACAGCAGGTGGCGGATACCGATTTCGTGGTGGATATGAACGGCGAGAAATGCCGCGCAGATATTATATCGCGCTCGGTGGCGGCAGGGGAATCGGTGCAACGGTTTGTTTCGACAATGAACGGCAACGCGCCCTGCTACGGGCACACGGAATGCGACGCAATTATCATGGACGGGGCAAAGGTTACCGCCGCGCCCTGCCTTTCGGCGGCGCACGTGGACGCGGAGCTTATACACGAGGCGGCGATTGGGAAAATCGCGGGCGAACAGCTCGTCAAGCTCATGACGTTGGGACTGACGGAAAAAGAGGCGGAAGAGCAAATTTTGAAAGGGTTTTTGCATTGATTTTTGTCAATGCAAAATAAATAATAAAAATATAAAAGGACGGTATATAAACCATGAGTGAACTTGCATACAAAAGAACGAACGTCTACGAAAAAGCAGACGAAAAACTGATGCGCGACATCTTTGATTATGCGGAGGGGTATAAAGTATTCCTCGACGCGGGGAAAACGGAGCGCGAGGCTTGCGCTTGGGCGAAAAAAGCCGCAGAGGACAAGGGTTACAAGGCTTATAAATTCGGCGACAAGCTCAAAGCGGGCGACAAGATTTACTATGATAATCGCGGCAAAAATCTCTATTTGATTAAAGTGGGGAGCGCGAATATCGCAGAGGACGGAATTCGTATTATTGCGGCGCATATCGACAGCCCGAGAATTGACTTGAAGCAAGTGCCTCTTTATGAATCGGACAATATCGCGTTCGCGAAAACGCATTACTACGGCGGTATCCGCAAATATCAATGGGCGGCAATCCCGCTTGCTATGCACGGTGCAATCGCGCTTGCAGACGGTAGCGTGGTCGAAGTTAAAATCGGCGAGGACGCGGGCGAGCCCGTGTTCTATATCAGCGATTTGCTCCCGCACCTTGCGGCGAAACAGAACGCAAAACCGCTCGGCGAGGGGCTCGGCGGCGAGGATTTGAATATCTGGCTCGGCAATATCCCTTACACGGCGGCAAAGGACGACAAGGATAAAACCGTCAAGGAAAATCTCTTGAAAATCCTCAACGAAAAATACGGCATTAAGGAAGAAGATTTCCTCTCGGCAGAGCTTTGCGTTGTGCCTGCGTATAAAGCGACGGACGTGGGCTTTGACCGTGCGCTTATCGGTGCATACGGCCACGACGACCGCGTTTGCGCGTATCCTGCGTTCACCGCGCTGTTTGAGGAGGAAAAGAGCGAGCATACCGTGATGGTCGTGCTGGCGGATAAGGAAGAAATCGGCAGCGAGGGTACGACGGGTATGCAATGCGCCCTGTTTACCGATTTAATCGACGCGCTTGCGGACTCGTTCGGTGTGCCGTCGGCGGCGGTGCGCGCGAACTCGAAGTGCTTGTCGGCAGACGTGAACGCGGCGTTTGACCCCAACTTCAAGGAAGTGTCCGAGCCGTTGAACTCGGCGTATATATCCTGCGGTGCGGGCATCACCAAATTCACGGGCGCGCGCGGCAAGAGCGGTTCGAACGACGCGGACGCGGAGTTTATGGGGTTCTTACGCAAGACGTTTAAGGAGAATAACGTCATTTGGCAGACGGGTGAAATGGGCAGAGTAGACGTCGGCGGCGGCGGTACGGTTGCGAAATACGTCGCGAAAGCGAATATCGACACGATTGACTTGGGTGTGCCCGTTATCTCGATGCATTCGCCGTTTGAGCTCGTGTCCAAAGCGGACGTGTATCAGGCGTATTTGGCGTGCAGAGCGTTTATTAAATAAATTGGCAAATAGAAAAAGCGCGGTTGCTTTGAAAAAAGCAACCGCGCTTTTGTTTGCGATAAAGTTAGATGCCACCGAGAAACCAAACGGCAAACGCGCAATAAATCGTGAGCGAAAGCACGTCTACAAGCGTCGTGATGAACGGCGAGGCGACGACGGCGGGGTCGAGCTTGCATTTTTTGGCAAGCAAGGGCAATACCGCGCCGATTAGTTTGGCAAAGAGCACCGTCGCGAACATAGACACCGAAATGACGAGCGCGACGAGCGCACCGTTTTGTACTGCGTATAAGCCGTCTAAAAACAGCGTTTTCAAAAAGCAGGCGACGGATAAAATGCCGCCGAGCAATACCGACACGCGCAGTTCTTTCCAAACCACTCTCCAAAAATCGGAGAAGCGCACCTCGTCGAGTGCGATACCGCGAATAATCATAGCGCTTGCCTGCGAGCCTGCGTTTCCGCCCGTACCCATGAGCATGGGCATGCACGCCGTGAGGACAATGCCGTATATCGGCATATTGAGCGTTGCCTCGTTTGCGGAAATAATCAGTCCCGAAAAGGTCGCCGAAACAAGCAAAATCAACAGCCAAGGGAGGCGGTTTACGCAAATACGCCATGCGTTCGTTTTCAAATACGGTTTGTCCGTCGGCACGACTGCCGCAATTTTTTCAAAGTCTTCCGTGTTCTCTTCTTCAAGGACGGTCATTGCGTCGTCAACGGTTACGATACCGACGAGCCGCATTTCCTTGTCGACAATCGGCAGGGCGAGAAAACCGTAGTCCGCAATTTTCCGCGCGACGTCTTCTTTGTCGTCGGACGTGTGCGCGTAGATGACGTTTTCGTTCATAATGTCGCCGAGTAGAGCGTCTTTTTCGGCAAGCAGTAAGTCCTTTGCCGTTACGAGCCCCAAAAGACGTTTGGTTTGGTCGGTTACGTAGCAAGTGTAAATCGTTTCCTTGTCAATCGCCGTTTTGCGGATACGCTCAAACGCCTGTTCGACCGTCATGTCCTTGCGCAAAGACACAAACTCTATGGTCATCACGCTACCCGCGCTGTCTTTCGGGTACTGCAAAATCAGGTTGATGTATTCGCGGGTTTTTTTGTCGCTTTGTGCGAGTACGCGCTTGACGACGACGGCGGGCATTTCTTCGATTAAGTCGACCGTATCGTCCAAAAACAGCTCGTCCATAACGGCGCGGAGTTCTTTGTCGTTGAGTGCTTTAATCAGTTGTTCTTTGAGCTCGCCGTCCATTTCCACGAACGTTTCTGCCGCTAAGTCTTTGGGCAGAATTCTAAAAAGAACGGGTACGTCTTGCTCGTTTTCGATTTTTTCAAAAATTTCCGCGAGGTCGGTGGCGTTCATTGCCGCGACAAGCGGTTTCAGAGCGGCAAATTTCCGCTCCGATAAAAGTTGTAAGATTTCCATTGTTTACTACCTCGTTTTTATATTTTTCTAAACGGGTAGCGTAGTCGTTAATTGCGTTCGGTTTGTCTGAAAAAAGAAAGCCGATTATTTTTCGCGCAAACAAAACGTAGCGGAACTACGCTACTACTGTGATAATCACTCATAATCGTCGCCTCCTTTTTTCTTTCGTAATATCAGAAAGTCGGTCAAGATACAGATTGCGGCAAAGCCCAAAAGAAGATAGGCAAGCCGCCAAACGGAATCGTGGTCGCTTTCCGTTTCGCCCCGTTCAATCGTTTCCGAAACGGGGGGAATACCGCTGAAATCGGTTACGAATGCTTGGGGTACGTAACCTGTTATTGTTTCGCCTTGCGCGTCTGTAAACGCGATTTCGTAGTAGGCGTGGTCAAGCTCGCGCACTTCGCCGATTAAAACGACTTCGTCGCCGCGTCCAAGCGTACCGCTCGTTAAAAGTTCGGTTAAATAAGGGAATTTATACAGCGCAATCGCGCTCGTGATATAGCCGGTTCTTTGTTCCGTTTCGCTATACGCCGTGCGGTATTCGCTTGGCGCAAGCGGCGTGCAATGCGCTTGCAGGGCGAGATACGTGCGATAGGTTTCCTTTGCCGCGTCGTATTCGGCGAGCAGGTAATGCGTTTGTGTTTCGCCGATTTTGAGTGCGGTTTTGGGGGTTGTTTCACGGGAATAGCCCAAATAGGGGAAATATTCCGCGCCGTTTGTCGCGTGTAAGTCAAACTCGACAAGCAAGGTGTTTTCTTGCGTTTTTACCACCGAAAATTCCGCCGCCGCTTGGGAGAAGATATTCTCGTTTGCGCCGTTTACCGCTACCGTTTTGACGGTGGGCAGAGAAAGCGCGGTGGATTTCAATAAATAATTGCCCTCGCAAAGCAGATACGTTTCGTTTTCTTCAATGCCGATTGCAAAGGAGGTGAGACTGGGCGTAGCGAGTGCGTCCGCGTAGTAGACGGGGCGTGCCCGCAAGCGGAACAGCTCGGTGCTTTCGAGAAACAGCCCGTTGTCCGAAAGCGCATAGAGCGTTTGATTGTAATCGACGGCGATTTGCGTGGTCGACGTCGGCAGATTCTCGCCTACCTTTTCGCCCTCTTCCGTGTCCGAAAGGAATTCGCGTTCCGTGAAACGGTATGCCTCGCGGCCTGACAGAATATACAAATTGCCGTAGACGTCGGAGGTCAAAGCTTTGGGATAGCGCGTGGAGCTTTTTCTATGCGATTCGCGCGTCCATTCGCCCGTTTCCGCTTGTAAAGTCAACGCGTAGCATTCGTTGTGGTCGGTGGCTAAATAGAATTTTCCGTATACGCACGCAACGCCTACGAGCTTGCCGTTGAAGTTGGAAAATTGCGCGCTCGGTTCGCCGTAGGTTTCTGCCGAAAGGGAATAGAGCGTGGCTTGCGTATCCGTCGCCGCGAGCAGGTAGTTTTCATCTGCGCAGATATAGGACGGGGGCAGGGTCGCGTTGAACGGGGCAAGGAATTTGTTTTCCCGTGTGTCGTAGACGGATATACGGGCGTTGCCGTTGTCTGCGATATACAGCTTGTCCCCTGCAAGAAAGGTCGTTTTTGCACCGCTTAAACGGTGGCGGGAGGCGGAGTTTGCGGAAATTTCATAGTCCGTGAACGCGCCTTGTTTGGTGGAGTATTGTTTGATTGCGCCTTTGCTCGGTTGCACCGCATACACGTTTTCGCCGAACGCACAAAGGCGCGCGTAGCCCTCTGCCGAAGATTGAAAGACGGGCGTTTCCGTTTGCGTGAGCGCGTAGGAGAAAAATTCGCCGTCGGCGCTCGTGCAGGACAGCGCGCCGTCTGATACCGAGACGTGCGCGATTTGTTTTTCGAAAATTTTATACGTCGCTTTGGCGGGGTTGGGCGGCAGGGCGAGCGTCGGGTCGATTTTCATAAGATAATAGTCCGACTGAATGAAATACAGCTCGCCGCTCAAAAACGCGAGCGAGGATACGTTTTCCCATTGTAAGGATACGGGCGAAAGCGATTGTCCGTTTAAGCTCGCTTTATACAAATCTTCTTGCGCGTTGGTGAAATACAACTCGCCGCCTTGCACCGTGAACGTTCCGCAGGCGAGCGCAATGGGCGTTTCTTCGCCCGTTTCCACGTTGAAAGAATAGAAATTCGTCGCCGTCGAGCCGTCGAGGAAATACAGCGTTTCGTATTCGTCGAATTGTAATTTTGCAATTCTGTCCTCTTGTTTGTTTTCTTCGCCGTGTTTATAAAGACGGTATTCGCCGTCGGCGCGGTCGTAGATATAAATGCCGTTTCCGTCCGCAATCGCCAAATAGTTTTCGCTCACGGCAACGTCAGTCGGGTTGTTAAGCGGCAGATATTGCTCGTAGGAAACGGGGGCAACGAGTGTTTCCGTCGGTTGCGACGCTATGGGCGTTGTCGCCGTTTCGGCGCGCGCAGGGACTACGACGAGCGTGAACGCCGCCGAGAAAACCGCCAATATGGAAATGAACGCTAACCCTTTTTTCTTCATACGATTTTATTATACCACTTTTTAGAAAAAAAAGCAATGATTTGGCGGAGTTTTTTTGCCGTCCGAAAATTTTTGAAAAAAGTTGGTAATTTTTGGAAATATTTTTCAAATCAGGCAGGCAGTTGTCATATTTAATGTGTTATACTACTCTCAAAAGCGAACAAATGTTCGGAAAATTGCCAAAAAGTTGGCATACGGGGACTTGCAATTTTTGGGTTTTATGGGAGAATGATTGTGCGAGCGACGGGACAGGCGTTCGGGGAGGGATAATCACACGAAAGAAGAAAATGGCGAGAAACAAATAAAATTTTTAGTGAGGTGCTTGATTTGGAAAATTACGTGAAGACAATTTTATATGCGTTTCCGCTGTTGGCAAACGTGGAGGAGGATTATCAGTTACATATTCAAAACAAGGCGGTATTGTCCTATCGCAGTGATAAATCGGCTTGGGAGTTTGCGGAATACCTCGCAGGCGAGGTTTGTGAAAAGCAGGCGTTGCTTTGGCTGAAAGCAACGGTGCAGGGGGTGCTCGATACGTTGACCGACGTGGAAAGGGCGTTGGTTGGGGCGCGTTATTTCGGGAAACGGAAACGGTTTAAGGAAACGCTGTTTGCCGCTCGGAAAAAGAAAAACGGTGCGATTGCCGCTTGGAGCGAACGACAGTATTTCCGCTTTCAAAAACGGCTGGGTGAAAAGCTTGCCGCTATCTTCAAAAGAGAGGGGCTAACGGCGGAGGTCTTTGAAAAGACGTATGCCCAGACGGATATTTTTCGGAAAATTTACCGCGCTGTCTGCGAGGGGAAGGATAGAAAAATTACCCAAAGCGAACGCAGGTGGCTCGGCGCGGAGTGAGAGCGACGTTTTGCACGGCGAAACGTGGTTTGCGCTTCGCTCCAGAATGATAAAAAAGGCGATTAGGTTATTCCGCAGAGATTGCCGCGCTCGTAAACTCGCTCGCAATAACAGTGGGGCAAAAGGGGCGGTTATTCATCGGAGTCGTAGGGGGAGGGTTTGTTGGGGCGCAAGATGAGCGCGGCGAGGACGGGAACGAGCAGACAGAGCGCGACTAAAATCGCGATTTGCGCGGGGCTCGTTTGCTCGCTTGGCGTGGGCGTGGGCTCGCTCGGTGCGGCTTGGGCGGCTTGCCACTCGGCGTATTCGCCGTTGGGCTCGATAGCAAGCTCCGCCGGCTTGGGTATGTACCCGAATTCGCTTTCACGCAGGATATAACAATACGTTTCCGAGCCCACTCGGTAGTCGCCATAGTAAGCGCAGGTGAAACGGATTTCGTCTAAAAAGCCCGACGTCTGTATACCGCCGTTGCCGATTGTGTAGCTTACTTCGATTAGGCGGTAGAGATAGGGGCGTTTGGGCACGAAAGGCACGGGGGTTAATGCGTCCGTTTTGGCGTAGCCGATAAGCTTTTGGACGTGCGCGTCGTCGTAGAGGTATTCGATTTTACAAAAGGTGGGCTCGATTTCTATGACTTTCACGAAATACGTTTTCGGGAGAAGAAATAAGCCGCGCTTTTCGTCGCGCTCGGAATAGAAAAACGCCTCGTCCGTGAGAATACAGGCGAACGAGCCCTCGACAAGGGAAAGCGTCTCGCCGCGTGCGTGCTGCGGCGGACGGTAGAACGGGGATAGGAAAAATAACAGCGACAGCGTCGCCGATAAAACCGATAAAATAAACTTTTTCATAGCTTTCATTATAACGCGTTTTGCGAATATAATTTTGCCGATTGTGAGGTATTTATGAGAGATATTGTAGAAAAGCTCGTTTTAATCGAACGCGAGCAGGCGCGAAGAAAACAGGACGATTTCCTCGCCGCTTATAATACGGGTGAAAAAATACATAAAAAACAACTCGCTTTTCATAAATCGGAAAAGCGTAATCGCTGGGTGTTCGGGGGAAACCGTTCGGGGAAAACGGAGTGCGGGGCAGCGGAATGCGTCTATCTTGCGCGGGGAATTCATCCTTACCGCGAGAATAAAAAGGACGTGTGCGGGTGGGTGGTTTCCCTGTCTACACAGGTGCAAAGGGACGTCGCGCAAAAAAAGATTTTGCATTATTTGAAACGCGAATGGATTGACGGGATTGTCATGCTTGCAGGGCGTAAGGATTGTCCGAGTGAGGGCGTAATCGATTTTATACGCGTGAAAAATGCGCTCGGCGGGACGTCTGTTATCGGGTTCAAAAGTTGCGACCAAGGCAGGGAAAAGTTTCAAGGCACGTCGCTCGATTTCGTTTGGTTCGACGAAGAGCCGCCGCGTGATATTTACGAGGAATGCCGCATGCGCGTGTTCGATAAAAAAGGGGATATTTTTGGGACGATGACCCCGCTCAAAGGGTTAACGTTCGTCTATAACGAGATTTACCTGAACCGTAAAAACGACCCGGAAGTTTGGTATGAGTTTATGGAATGGGCGGATAATCCCTATCTTGACCCTGCGGAAATTACCTTGTTAGAATCGTGTTTGGACGAGGGGGCTTTGCAGTCGCGGCGATACGGGAAGTTTGCGAGCGGCGAGGGGCTTGTCTATCCCGAATTTGACGAGCGGGTGCACGTGATTGAGCCGTTTGACGTGCCCAAAGAATGGCAGGATATAATTTCCATTGACCCCGGTCTCAATAATCCGCTGTCCGCGCATTGGTATGCCGTTGATTTTGACGACAACGTGTACGTGCTTGCCGAGCATTTTGCGGCGGGAAAGGACGTCGATTATCACGCGGAGAAAATCAGGGAAATTTCCGCGAGGCTGGGTTGGAAAACGGACGGGCAGGGCAGAGTGCGTGCCCTCATTGACAGCGCGGCAAAGCAACGAACGCTAGCGAGCGTGAAAAGCGTTGCGGAGCTTTTCTACGAACGGGGTATTTTGGTTAATCCCGACGTCGACAAGGATTTGTTTTCGGGGATTGCGAGGGTGAAAAGTTATCTCAATACCAAAAACGGTTTGCCGAACTTGTATATTTTCCAAAACTGCGTGGAGCTGATAAAAGAGCTGAAAGGGTACGTTTGGGGGAGCGGCGATACGCCGAAAAAGGTGGACGACCATGCGCTGGATGAAATGAGGTATTATTTGATGACGCGACCGAAAAAACTACCGCCCGTTGTGGAAAAGAGCGTGATACAAAAGGATAAGGAACGATTGATGAAACGTGTTAGGAGGGCAAGGATGCTATGACGGAAAAAGAGGAGGAAAGGCTGTCGGAGGCGATTTTGAAGGTGGCGCTTGGGTTTCAGGTCGCCGAAGTTACCGAAGAATATGCCGAAGTGGACGGGGAATTGAAGCTTACGAAACGTAAAAAGACGAAAAAGGACGTGCCGCCCGATTTGAAAGCTGCGCAGTTGTTGCTCGGTGAAAACGGTTTAACTGGCCTTGAAAAAATGAGCGACGAGGAATTGAACGCGGAAAAGGAACGGCTGTTTGCTTTGCTGCGTTCGGCGGAGAAAGGAGAGGGGCAGGTGTGCGTTGAAAGCAAGAAAGTCGCGAGAAAACCGCGCGCGAAACCGAGAAAAAAGGTGAAGAGAAGTGGCAAAATAACAGAGAAAAGTGAAAAGTAAATAGGGAATAAAAAAGGAGGAGAGTATTATGGAACAAACGGATTTTTCCCAAAAGGAAAAAGCAGAGCAGAGGTTGGCGGCGGAGATTGTCGCCGATTTCGAGGAGCGCAGGGAGGCGAGGCGCAGAATAGAAAGCGGGTGGCTGTTGAATTTGCATTTTTACAGCGGCGACCAGTATTGCGACGTGTCGCCGCTAGGAGGGCTTGCGGAAGAGGATAAGCGGTTTTATTGGCAATCGCGGCGAGCGTTTAATCATATCGCGCCTACGATTGAGGCAAGACTTGCCAAGCTCGAACGCTTACAGCCCAAGCTCCGCGTGCGTGCCTTTTCAGATGAGGACGGGGATATAAAAGCCGCAAAGCTTGCGACGGGGTTGTTGACGTATGCACAGGAAAGGGCGGGGTTTTCCCAGACCGTTTCACAGGTTACGACGTGGGCGGAAATTTGCGGGAGTGCCTTTTATAAAATCGCATGGGACGTGAACGCGGGGAGAAAGGTCGCGGAAAGGGAATCGGGCGAGCCCGTCTATGAAGGGGAAGTGAAAATCAGCGCTGTGTCGGCGTTTGAGATTTATCCCGATTTTTTGAACGCGGAGAGCTTGGAAGAGGTGCAAAGCCTTATCCATGCAAAGCTTATCACGGTGGACGACGTGTATGAGCGGTTCGGCGTGGAGGTGCAAGGCACGTCTGCGGCGGCTTTGACGGTCGACCCGTTCGCCGAGCCTGCGTCAGGGAAATTACCGCTTGACGGCACGACCTTTAAAAACACGACGGACGAAAACAGCGTGATTTTAATTGAACGGTATACCCGTCCGACCAAAGCGTATCCGCGCGGTAGGCTGGAAATTGTGGCGGGGAACAAGCTGTTGTTTGCGGGGGATTTGCCCTATCAAAACGGCGAGCGCGGCGAGCGTGATTTTCCGTTCGTAAAGCAAGACTGTATGCGGCTGCCCGCTTGCTTTTTCGGGGCGAGCGTTGTGGATAGGCTTATTCCCGTGCAAAGGGCGTATAATGCCGTGCGGAACAGAAAACACGAGTTTTTGAACCGATTGTCTATGGGCGTGTTGACGGTGGAGGATGGTGCGGTGGATACCGACGAGCTAGCGGAAGAGGGGCTGTTGCCCGGAAAGGTGCTTGTGTACCGTCAGGGCGCGAAACCGCCTGAAATGCTCAATTGCGGGAATATACCGTCGGAGTTCGCCGCCGAAGAGGCGTGGCTCGAAAAGGAGTTTGCGTTAATCAGCGGTGTGTCCGATTTGTCGCAAAGCTCGACGCCTGCAAGGGTTACGAGTGCGACGGGGTTGCAGTTGTTGCTTTCGCAAGACGATTCAAGGCTTTCCGTTACCGTTGAGGAGACGGAACGGGCGGTGAAGAAGGTTGGGAAACAGATTTTGCGATTGTATCGTGAATTTGCAGGGAACGCGAGGCTGTTGACGGTCGCGGGCGAGAATAAGAAAACGCAGGTGTACTATTTCAACGCGAGTGAGTTGGAGGCGAATGACGTGCAATTTGAGGCGGAGGACGGCGTATCGCCCGAAGAGAAACAGGCGACGATTTTGAAGCTCTACGAGGCGGGTATTCTCACGGATGGCGAGGGGAAGCTTTCGGTGGAGAACAAGAACAGGATTTTGGAGGCGTTCGGGTTCGGAAGTTTTGAAAACGCAAGGGATATTTCCGCGCTACATATCGCAAAAGCAGGCGAGGAGAATTTGCTGTTGAAAACGGAGGCGGTTTTGCCTGACGAATACGACGAGCACGACCTGCATATCACCGAGCATACGCGGTTTTTGCTCTCCGCACAGTTTAAGGAGTGCGCGCATTTAGACGAAGTGAAAGCAAGGTTTGTTGCGCATATCAGACGACATAAAGAACAGCTCACGGCAAGCAAGGCACAATAATTAGGAAAGGTTAAAAAGGAGGTTGAAATATAAATTATGGAAGAAAAGGAGAACGTTTACGTGGAAACACAGCAATCGGAAAGAGCTACGGAAGTAGAAAAAGCAGAGGGAAAGGTTTCGACGGATTTGGGTAAGTTTCGGAGCGTAGACGCCCTTTTGAGGGCATACGAGGCGTTGGAGGCGGAATTTACAAGGCGCAGTCAACGGCTCAAAGAGTTGGAAGCGAAAGCGGATAATTTCAATGGCTTGGAGGAAAGCGAGGGGAATGCGCAAGGCGGCGGGGTGGAAAAGCTCCGCAAAAGAGCCGCGCAAAAAAGGGAGGAGGACAAGCGCTTTACTGCGTTTGTTTCCGAGCTAGAATCGGTCGGCGCGCAAACCGAAACCCAAGTTTTGTCCCAAACGCAGGAAACCCGCCAAGACGGTTCGAACGGCTCGATAGACGTGGCAGACGTTGGCTTTGTGAGCGGTGCGGAGGCGCAGGCAGAGGAAATACAAAACATTGCGAAACCGTCCGTCGCAGACGCTCGCGGAGAGAACGTGCTTTCCGCAGATGAGCTCTACGGGCTCGTCTGTCGCGACGAGGGGGTGCGCTTGAAAATCGTCGGGGAATACCTTTCTTCGCTCGGAAAATCGGGCGCGCCTTTGACGCTCGGCGGTGCGGGTACGCTCGTCTCGCCGCCTAAAAAAGCGAAAAGCATTGACGAGGCAGGAAGTATGGCGTTGCGGTTCTTCAAAAACGGGGCGCAAAACGTCAATTGACGGCAATGAAAATGAGCGTGTAAAAAAACAAAACATGATTAAAAAGGAGAGAAATTATTTATGATTACTATTGAAACAGCGGATAACGCATTGAAATCTTTTTACCTTGACGCGGTTACGGAGGCGCTCGATTTGAAAGCAAATCCCCTCCTTGCGCAAATTCAACGTTCGTCTATCGACGTGGTAGGCAAGGACGTTAAAAAGCTCGTGAAATACGGCGTGAACGGCGGTATCGCCGCAGGTAGCGAAACGGGGAATTTACCCGCGTCCTCTTCGGGGGATAGAGTGCTCTTCACTTCTACCTTGAAAAATCTCTACGGCACGATTGAGATTTCCGATAAGGCGCTCCGCGCGTCATCGAATAGCGAGGGCGCGTTCGTAAATCTTCTCAACGACGAGATGCAATCGCTTGTGAAAAGTGCGTCGTTTAATTTCGGACGTATGCTCTACGGCGACGGTACCGGTCTGCTCGCTATGGTAAACGATGTAAGCGACAACGTTATCGAACTTTCCGACGTCAAAGGCATTGTAGAGGGTATGGTGCTCGATTTCACGACGTATGACGACGCGCCTATCAGCGTGGCAACCGGTCTGAAAGTTTTGTCGGTCGACCGCCAAAACAGATGTATTGTCGTGCAAGGCAGTGGTTTGGAAAATTACATGACGAGCGATGCGAAAGTGTATTTGCACGGCTCGAAAGATTATGAGATTACGGGGCTTGGCGCTATTTTTGCCGACGGCGGTGAGTTGTACGGCATCGACCGTTCCGCAATGCCGTTTATGAAGCCTTATATCGAGACGGGCGTCGGTGAAATCGACGAGGGCAAAATTCAAAAAGCTATCGACGCAATTGAGGAAAATTCGGGCGGAAAGGTTAATTTTATCGTCTGCTCTTGGGGCGTGAAACGTGCGCTTGCCGCGTATTACCGTAAATATGCGAGCGTGATGCCGACGATGGAGTGCGCGGGCGGATTTAAGGCGGTGAGCTTTAACGGGATTCCCGTGATTGCCGACAGATTCTGCCCCGAAGGGACGATGTATTTGCTCAATACCGACGATTTCAAGGTGCATCAGCTTTGCGATTGGAAGTGGCTGGAAGGCGAGGACGGCAAGATTTTGAAACAAGTGCCCGGCAAGCCTGTCTATACGGCTACGCTCGTGAAATACGCCGAGCTTATGTGTGAAAAACCCAACGGTCAGGGTATGTTGACGGAGATTATCGAAGCGTAAATTCCAAACAGACAGCCGCCCGTTTTTCGGGCGGCTGTTATTAAAAAAACAGGAGGTGCTACATTATGACGGTGAAAGAAATTTTAACGGCGGCGGCAACGGAGCTGGGGCTTGCGGAGGAAGTCAACGCATACCTGCTGGGCACGTCGACGGAGGGCGAGGCGGTAACAAGCGAACTGTTGCGCTGTTTTAATCTCGTCGAAAACGAGGTCGCGCTTGATTATTTACCCTTGCTCGCGGAAGAGGAATTGCAATCGGATACGGGTGCGGTGCACTATACCTCGTTCTCGCGGGAGGCGGCGCGGGTGGTCGGCGTATACGACGAGTTCGGCAATGCATTGCCGTTTACCTTGTTCCCCGAATATTTGAAAACGCAGGCAGGGAAAATCGTCGTGCGGTATACGTATTTGCCCAAAGCGAAAACGTTGGCGGATAAGAGCGATTTCGTGTTGCAGGCGTCGGTGCGGTTGTTTGCTTATGGGATTGCCGCTGAATATTCGCTGGCGAGCGGTTTGTTTGAGGAGGCAGCCGTGTGGGATAAAAAATATAAAAACGCGATTGAGGCGGCGTACCGCGCCAAGCCCGCGCGGAGATTGCGTTCGCGGAGGTGGGCGTGATGTTGAGTTATCCTAAACGTGCGATTTTTTTGAAAACGCAGGCGGTGGAAAAGGATTATTCTGCGTTCGCGTTGTTGGAAAAATATGACGAGGCGGACACGTTTGTCTTTGACGAGGCGGAAAACTGCGATTTGGCAAGCGGTATTCGTATGGGCGTAGGCGTGGAAATATATCAGTTGGAGAGCGGTTATCCCGTGTTATACGATTGGGGGTTGGGCGACCCGAAACAATTTTTGTATGCCGGCGATACGTTCGCGTTTTTATCGTTCGACGGAAATCTATATTTTTACAACGAGAAAACCAGAACGTTTACGCTCGCGTATTCGTTCGACGGGGAAACGGCGGCGGTGGAGGCGCAGGACGAGGAGGGGGAATACCACCTGTATTTCTGCGGTGCGTCGGGCGTATACCGATATAATAACGGCGGGTTTGTGCGCGTGTTGGAAAGTGCTTGCGCGCCCGTTGCTTGTGCCTTTGCGGGCAGGATTTTTACGGCGAGCGCAGATGAGCTTGTGTATAGCGCGCCGTTTGCTACGGGGGAGTTTACCGAAAGCCTTGACGGGGGAGGTAGAGTCGTTTTGCCTGCGCAAACGGGAGAAATCGTTGCGCTTACGGCGACGGCGCAGGCGTTGTTCGTGTTTTGTCGTTTCGGGATTTGGAAACTGACGGCGGCAGGGAGTGCGAGAGAATTCCGCTTGGAGCGCGTGGCGTATTCGGGTAAGGAAATCTATAAAAATTCCGCTTGCGCATGTGCCGCGCCGAGCGGGGAAAAGGTGTATTTCTTTTCCGAAGACGGGCTGTGGCGATTGGATAAGTCGGGCGTAAAAAGAATAGTCTGTCATTTGCAAGAAGAGGTGAAACGGTCAGGGCAGGTATTTGAACACGCCTGTTTTGGCGGGCGCGTGTTCTATGCCTATAAAGCTCGCGATAACGGGATATACGGGTTAGTTATCGACGGGGAGACGGACGAATGGTATCATTCGTTTACCATAGAGGGCGTGTCTTGTCTTCGCGGAAAAATCGTCGGCGTGATAGACGGGGTTGCGTATGAGCTGAAAGCCCAAGCCGCGTTGCCTACCCACCGTTTGGCGCAGGTGGTTGCCGAAAACGTCGGGTTCGGTTTGGACGGGAAAAAGACGCTCGATAGTCTGCGGCTGTGCGGCGAGGGTACGGTTACGCTGTTCGTCGGGAACGGAAAGCGGGAAAAGAGTTATACGCTTGCTTTGCGTTCGGACGGGGTGTTGGCGAAAATTGGGCTGTGCGGGGAGAAGTTCCGCGTGGCGATACAGCTTGCGTACGGTGCGCGGGTTTGGAAAATCGGCGCGAGGCTGAAAAAGCTCGCCAAAGAGAAGTAGGGAGGTGATTGGCTTGACGATTGATATTATACCGTTTACCGACGAGCAGTTTGCCGCGCTCACAGAGGAACAGATTTTGGAGATTAAAAGCGCGCAGCTCGAAAAGAACCGTTTGCAACGCGCGCTCACGGAGGCAAAGCTCAAAGAAAAACACCGCCTGATTGACAGAGGCATCTTTCTGTCGGGGACTTGGGCGGCGTATTGTGAGAAGTTGCAAAAGGAATACGAGCAGAAAATCGAGGCGTTGCGCGATTCGCTCCTGTTCTATTTGCGGTTCTCGACCAAGCAGGACGCGGAGGAAAACGGCAAGTATACCGTGAAGTACGAGCTTACCGTCGAAGAGCGTATGGCGATTGTAAAACAATACTACGAGACGAATTTTCAGGACGCGACGGCGCGGTTCGAAGCGTTTAAGGCGGACAAGACCGCCGTTGTGTATTTGGAGGATATGTACGCGCCGCTCTACGATTATTTCTTGGAAGCAAGCAAAAAGGCGTGATGCGGTTCGCGGGCTTGCGTTGTCTGCAATGACAATGCGGAAAAATAAAAAGCTCGGCTTTGGAAAAAGCCGAGCTTTTTGCTTGCGTTTTGCGTTCAGTTTTGATATAATATTATCGATAAAATAAATCGGTCGGCGTGGGGTGCGCCGCGAAGGAGTGGATTATGCCTAAAATTGCCGTTAAAAAACTGAAAGAGGACGCGATTTTGCCGACTTACGGCTCGGAATTCGCCGCAGGAGCGGATTTATACGCGTTGCCGAGTGAGGGGGAAATCGTCTTTGCGCCTTTTGAAACGAAATTCGTGCACACGGGGCTTGCGATGGAAATACCCGAAGGGTACGCAGGGCTCGTCTATGCGCGGAGCGGACTTGCGGCGAAACGCGGGCTTGCGCCTGCAAACAAGGTCGGGGTGGTCGACGCTGATTATCGCGGAGAAATTATGGTTGCCCTGCACAATCATTCGAATACGACGCAGACCGTCGCGGCGGGCGAGCGCGTGGCACAGCTTGTCGTTGCGCCGTTCTTGAAAGCGGAATTTGAAGAGACGAGCGAGCTCTCCGAAACGGTGCGCGGCACGGGCGGGTTCGGCAGCACGGGAACGAAATAAGAACGAAATAAGAACGGAGCTATTAACAAGTTATGTCGATGAGAATGAGGAAAAAACGTAATTTCGAGGCACGTATGGAGGCGCGGAGCGATTTGCTTTTGGCGCGGGGTACGAACGGGATTTTGAATATGAAAGAGGCGGCGGAGAATTTCCGTGCGCTCCTTGATTTTAAGGCGGCGTTCGGTAACGATAAACCCGTTGCGCTCGAAATCGGTTGCGGCAAGGGCGGGTTCGTTTGCGAGCTTGCCAAGCGTAGGCCTGCATATAACTATCTCGCTTTGGAAAAGATGAGCAACGTTATCTTGACACCGCTCGAAGACGTTTTTGCGCAGGGTTTGGAAAACATACGCTTTCTCAATATCCGCGCGGAGTGCTTGCCTTGTTATATCCCCGAAAATTCGTTGGATGAAATTTATCTGAATTTCTCCACGCCCTTGCCCAAGCTCGGCTATGCGACCCAAAGACTTACGCACCGTAATTTTTTGGAGGTTTATAAAAAGCTCTTGAAAACGGGTGGGCGTATTTTGCAAAAGACGGACGATAGGGATTTTTTCGAGTTTTCGTTGGAGGAGTACCGCGCGTGCGGGTTTGCTTTGGCGGACGTGTCCTACGATTTGCACGAAAACGGGAATCCTGCATGGAATATCGTTACCGAATACGAACAAAAATGGGTGGAGAGAGGGTTGCCCATTCACCGCGTCGTGGCGAGTAAGCCGTGAGTTTGGCGGCGCGTAGCGTTCTCGCGCAGGGAGCGGTTTATGATAAAAGGCGGTTTGGTTTATGAAAAATAAAACGGAAAAAACGGAAGAAAAGATTTCCAAAGCGACAATCGCGAGAATGCCGCTGTATTTGCATTTTTTACAAGAAGAAAATTCCAAAGGCTCGCAATACATTTCTTCGACCGTGATTGCACAAAATATTGCTGTGTCGTCGGTGCTTGTGCGCAAGGACCTCGCGCTCGTGTCTTCCGAACCCGGTAGACCCAAGCTCGGGTTCGGCGTCAGCCGTTTAATCGTCGATATTGAAAAGTTTTTGGGCTACGATAACATTTCCGACGCGATTATCGTCGGCGCGGGCGGGCTCGGTAGAGCGTTTTTGGGCTATGAGGGCTTTAAGAATAACGGGCTGAACGTCGTTGCCGCATTCGACGTCAACGAACGGCTCGTCGGTTCGCTGGTCGCGGGAAAACCCGTTCTGCATATGGACGAGCTTGCCGCGTTCGTCAAGGCAAGGCGTATTTTAATCGGTATTGTAACCGTGCCTAAAGGTGTGGCGCAAGAGGTCGTCAATAAGCTCGTTGAGGCGGGTGTGCGCGCCATTTGGAACTTTGCGCCCGCGCCGTTGCGCGTGCCGAAAGATATTGTGATTAAAACGGAGGACCTTGCCGCCTCGCTTGCTATGCTTGCGGGTAAGCTGTATAATACCGGCGAACGCTAAACGGCGGTCGGGTGTTTTGGGTTTTGCCTCTTTTCGGAGGGCGTAATCGCCGCCGAAAGGAGGTTTTATTTTTAATGAAAAACGAGGAAATATTAGAACGGGTACGCGCCGCGCAAGCGACGTATGCAGGCTTTTCACAGGAACAGGTCGATAAAATTTTTAAGGCGGCGGCGACTGCCGCGAACGCAGAGCGTATTCGACTTGCCGAGCTTGCCGCAGAGGAAACGGGCATGGGCGTCGTGGAGGATAAGGTCTTGAAAAACCATTACGCCGCCGAGTATATCTATAACCGTTATAAAGACGAAAAGACGTGCGGTGTGATTGAGCGCGACGAGGCGGCGGGGTATACGCGCGTTGCCGAGCCTGTCGGGGTAGCGGCGGCGATTATACCGACGACGAACCCCACTTCGACGGCGATTTTCAAGTGCTTGATTTGCTTGAAAACGCGAAACGGCTTGATTATTTCACCCCACCCGCGCGCAAAAAACTGTACCGTTGAGGCGGCGCGCGTTGTCTTGGCGGCGGCGGTGGCGGCGGGCGCGCCCGACGGGATTATCGGTTGGCTTGACGAGCCGAGCGTCGAAAGCTCCGCGTGGCTGATGAAAAGCGCGGATATTATTCTTGCCACAGGCGGACCGCAAATGGTCAAGGCGGCGTATTCGTCGGGAAAGCCCGCAATCGGCGTGGGCGCGGGGAATACGCCTGCCGTCGTGGATAGTTCGGCGGATATTCGACTCGCCGTTTCGTCCATTCTCCATTCGAAAACGTTCGATAACGGTATGATTTGCGCCTCCGAGCAGGCGGCGGTCGTCGAGAAAGAAATTTATGCCGCGTTCAAGGCGGAAATGGTGGCGCAAGGGGCGTATTTTGTGCCCGCAAAGGAAAAAGAAAAGCTTGCGCAGACGGTGTTCCCAAACGGTAAGTTAAACAGCGAGGTCGTCGGGCAAACGGCGGAAAAAATTGCGCGGCTTGCGGGGATAGGCGCGGGGCAGGTATCGAGTGAAACGAAAATTTTGGCGGTGGAAACGACGTCGGCAGGCGTGGACGAACCGTTTGCAAAGGAAAAACTTTCGCCCATTTTAGCCGTCTATAAAGCAAAGGATTTTTCAGAGGCTTTGGACAAAGCGGAGGCGCTTGTGCGCGGCGGCGGCTTGGGACACACCGCCTCCGTGTTTATCGATACCGAGCGCGCAAAGGAACGGTTTGAACGGTTTTGTGCGCGTATGCAAGCATGTCGTATTCTTGTCAATACGCCTGCCGCACAGGGCGGGATAGGCGATTTGTATAATTTCCGACTTGCGCCCTCGCTCACGCTCGGTTGCGGCTCGTGGGGCGGGAATAGCGTGTGTGAAAACGTAGGGGTGAAAGAATTGTTGAATTTGAAAACGGTTGCCGAACGCAGAGAAAATATGCTTTGGTTTCGCGCGCCGCAAAAGGTATATTTCAAACGCGGGTGTTTGGCGTTTGCGCTTGCGGAACTCAAAGACGTGTATAAACGTAGGCGCGCGTTCGTGGTTACCGATAACTTTTTGTATCAATCGGGCGTCTGTGCAAAAATCACGGGCATTTTAGAGGATTTGGGTATAGCGCACACCGAATTTTTCGAGGTTACGCCCGACCCCACGCTCGCTTGCGCAAGAGAGGGGGCAAAGCGCATGGCGGCATTTGCGCCTGACGTCGTGATTGCCGTCGGCGGCGGTTCGCCTATGGACGCGGCGAAGATTATGTGGGTGTTATACGAGCACCCCGAAGTGGAGTTTTCCGACCTTGCCATGCGGTTTATGGATATTCGAAAGCGGGTGTTTATGTTCCCGAAAATGGGGGAAAAGGCGGTCTTTTTTGCAATCCCTACGACGGCGGGCACAGGGAGCGAGGTTACGCCTTTTGCCGTGATTACCGACGAGAAAACGGGGGAAAAGTATCCGCTTGCCGATTATGAATTGATGCCGACGGTGGCGATTTGCGACGCGGAGCTAATGCTGGATATTCCGCCCTCGCTCACGGCGAATGCAGGTTACGACGCGCTTTCGCACGCGATTGAGGCGGCGGCGTCCTTGCTTGCCTCCGATTATACGAACGGGCTTGCGTTTGAGGCGATTGCGTTGCTCGACGAATACCTGTCCCGTGCGTTTGAACGGGGACGGCAGGATTTGGAGGCGCGAGAAAAGGTGGCGAACGCCGCGACGATGGCGGGGATGGCCTTTGCTAACGCCTTTCTCGGCGTGTGTCATTCAATGGCGCATAAGCTGGGTGCGCGGTGGCATTTACCGCACGGGCTTGCGAACGCGTTGCTGCTTTGCGAGGTGGTGCGCTTTAACGCCTCGCCAAACCCTAAAAAAATGGGTACGTTCCCGCAATACGCCTATCCCAACGCGCTTGCAAGGTATGCGCGGATTGCAAGGAGCATCGGATTGCAGGGCAAAACGGACGAGGAGTTATTGGAAAAATTGATTGAGCGATTGCAAGATTTGCGTGGGCAGTTAAACATGCCGCAAACCATTCAAGCCGCGCTTGGGGAACGGGTGAGTGAAAAAGAATTTTTGGATTCGCTCGACCAAATGAGCCGCGACGCGTTCGACGACCAATGCACGGGCGCAAATCCCCGTTATCCGCTTGTGGAAGAGATAAAGGAGATGTATTTGAGGGCGTATTACGGGAATGAAAAGGAATAAAAGATAGAAAAATAGTGAATAGGCGCGAAGAAAATGAAAATTTCTCAAGCCTATTCACTTTTTATTGCTCGTTTTCAATGTGGTGGCGAGAGTGGGCGAAAAAGCTTGACGGCTTGCCGCGTTTTGTATTATAATAATCATAGCTTTTACAAAACTTTAACATTTTTTTAACCTTTTATCAATGCACGGCGTTTATAATAGAGGCAAGAAGAAAAGGAGAGGGCTATGATTAAAATTTTAGTCGCGGAGGACGATAAGGATTTGAACCGTTTCGTATGCACGTGTTTGAGGAACGCGGGCTACGAGGCGGTGGCTTGTGCGGACGGTGTGGACGCGCTCGAAAAGCTGGAAACGTGGAAAGCGGATATGATTCTTACCGATATTATGATGCCCCGTCTCGACGGGTTTGATTTTGCCGCGAGCGTGCGCGCGAGCGATAAGAATATTCCGATTATTTTTATGACGGCAAAGGACGACAAGCCCTCGAAAATGCTCGGATATAACGTCGGGATAGACGATTATATTGTCAAGCCGTTCGATATGGACGTGTTACTTATGAAAATCGGCGCGTTGCTGCGTCGAGCAAAAATTCAAGCCTCGAATATGCTCACGGTCGGAAATTTGACCATGAACGCGGAGGAACGCTCCGCGATTTGTAACGGCGAGGAAATTCCCCTCACCGTCAGAGAATTCGATATGCTCTTTAAGTTTTTGTCCTATCCGAAAAAAACGTTCACGCGTTCTGCGCTCATGGAGGAGTTTTGGGATTATGATTCCTCCGCTACCTCGCGTACGGTCGACGTGTATATCGTCAAAATACGGGAAAAGACAGCCGTTTGCGACGGGTTTGAAATCGTAACCGTGCACGGGCTGGGCTATAAGGCGGTGCTCAAATGAAGAAACGCAAGCTCGGCGGCGAATTTACTTATGCGGGCGTGATTATTTTTTTCATAACGATTGCGCTTATTATTCAAATCGCCGTGCTGATTTACGATTATATTATCCAAAGAACGACGGATAAAGCGTTGATTGCCGTGCTAATGCTCGGTGTGATTGCGATTTTGGCGGTGCTTTGTACGGTGGTTGACGTCATACGGCGTAGGATAACCATTGACAGACCCGTGAAGAAGATTTTGACGGCGACGGAACGGATAGCAAAAGGGGATTTTTCCGTGCGGTTGGATATTCAAAGCCCCTACGGGCGGTATAGCCACTACGACGTGATTATGGAGAATATCAACGTGCTTGCGGCGGAGCTAGGGAAAAGCGAAGTGCTCAAAACCGATTTTATCGCCAACGTGTCGCACGAGCTGAAAACGCCGCTTTCCGTGTTGCAAAATTATGCGGCGTTGTTGCAGGATAGCGGTTTGGACGAGGAAACGCGGCAACGGTATGCGAAAACGCTTTCGCGGGCGGCAAAGCGGTTGTCCGATTTGATTACGAATATTCTGAAACTTAATAAACTTGAAAATCAAGAGATTAAGCCGGAATTTGAAAGGTTTTCTCTGACCGAACAATTAGCGCAGGCGGCGCTTGCTTTTGAAGAGGTGATTGAAAACAAAAATTTGGTTTTGGACTGTGATTTGGACGATATACAAATCGTATCCGCGCCCAGCCTTTTGGAGATTGTGTGGAACAACCTTTTATCCAACGCAATCAAATTCACGGAGGCGGGCGACATAATCGGGTTGTCGTTGAAAGTGAAAGGCGGGGCGGCGGTAGTTACCGTGTCCGATAGCGGTTGTGGCATTTCAAAGGAAACGGGCGCGCATATCTTTGAGAAATTTTATCAAGGGGACACTTCGCACTCGGGCGAGGGGAACGGGCTCGGCTTGCCGCTCGTGAAAAAGGTTATCGATATTCTCGGCGGAGAAATTTCCGTCGCAAGCGAGGTTGGGAAAGGCAGCGCCTTTACGATTGTCTTGAAAGGAAACGTCTATGCGTGATTTTTGGAAGAAAATTTGGCGGTTTTTGAACGCGCCGCCCGTTTGGTTTTTGGTGGTGTTCTATCTCTTGGCGGTGGCGTCTATCACGGGTGCGCTGTGCATGCTTGTAGTCGACTACACGGGCACGGTTTTAGAGTTCGTCGCATACCTGCTCTATGCACTTGCGGCAATTACCCTTGCCTATACGGTCTATACGCTTATTCCGCTCGTGCCGAAAATCAAGGCTTGGTTTTTAGCGGTGCTGGAAAAATACGAGCTTACGCGCGCCATTCGGCATAACTACGGGCACAGAACGATTATCTTTGCAATCGGCACGTTTTTTATGAGCGTGGTATACGGTCTTTTCAACGGGTATTTGGGGCTCGTGGGGCAATCGATTTGGTACGGTGCGCTTGCCGCGTATTATATTTTCCTTGCGTTGATTCGGGGCAGTGTGCTTGCGTATCACGGCAAAAAGCATGCGGGGAGGCTTGAAAACGACGAGCTGGAAAAGGCGAAAACGTATCGAAAGAGCGGCGTGCTGTTGCTGATTGTCAACACCGCGCTGTCCGCCGCAATCGCGCAAATGATTTTCGACGACAGGTTTTTCTCGTATGCGGATTGGACGATTTTCGCCACCGCCGCGTATGCGTTTTTCAAAATTACCATGTCGATTATCAATCTGTTCAAAGCGAGAAAGCAAGAGGATTTGACGATTGAGGCGATTCGGAATATTAACCTTATGGACGCGACCGTTTCCATTCTCGCACTACAAACCGCACTGTTGCATACCTTCCAAGACGGAACGGTGGACGTGTCGCTGTTTAATACCTTGACGGGGATTGCCGTGAGTGCCTTTACGCTCGCGCTCGGCGTGTATATGATTGTCAAAGCAACGAAAAAAATAAAAGAAATACGAACGGAGAATACAAATGGAAAACAAGGAATTTAATTATAACTACGTCGCGCCGACGGACGAGGAGAGAAAGGAAATCGATAGCATTAGAAAACAGTATCTCCCGCAAGAGAAAGTGGAAACCAAGCTCGAACGCCTGCGGCGTTTGGATTCGCGCGTGCGTAATTCCGCCGTGATTATATCGCTCGTTCTGGGCGTTTTGGGCTGCCTTTGTTTCGGGTTTGGCTTAGCGTTGGTTTTGGAATGGAACAACTGGCCGCTCGGCGTGGCGTTCGCCGTAATCGGTTGCGTGCCTATGGGGCTTGCCTATCCTGTGTATACGCTCGTTTTGAAAGGGAATAAGAAAAAGTACGGCGCGGAGATTTTGCGCTTGTCCGAAGAAATTTTGAAGAAAGAATAAAAGCGAAAAACGTTTGGAAACCGTCGCGAGTGCGGCGGTTTTTTCGTGTGAAATTTGCGTTTAACAAAACCTTAACGAAATCTTTTCAAAGTGCTTACGCTTTTTTAGCGTTTTGAAAACTTTTAGGGTGTATACTATTATCGTAAAACAACGGAGGTATACATTTTATGAAAGATTATCAAACGGCAACAGTAGAGCGTATTCGCGAGCAATACGTAGAGCGTCAACCGACGAAATTCGAGGCGTTGCGGGAGCTGGACGCAAGAGTGAAACGCCCCGCAGAGGTGTTTGCCTACGCGTTCGGCTCGGTGGGTGCGTTGGTGCTTGGCACGGGTATGTGCTTGGCAATGAAAGTGATTGGGAATATGATGCCGCTCGGTATCGTCGTGGGTGTTATCGGTATCGGTATGGTTTCGGTTACGTATTCACTCTATCAAGGCGTTTTGCGGGCGAGAAAGAAAAAGTATTCCAAACAGATTTTCGAGCTTTCGGACAGTCTGCTTGGCGAATAAAAAAATCAAAAAATGAAAGGAGGACAAAACGAATGGTAAATTTTTTCAAGAAAGCGTTTCGGGACATGAAAGAGAGCGCAAAGGCACAGCACGAGGTGGATAAAGCCAACTTCGAGGCGGCAAAAGCGGAGGCGAAAGCGACTTGGGAAGAGGCGAAAATGTCGCCTGCGGCGCGGCAAGCGAAAATGCAGGAAGAGCGCGAGGCGCAAATCGCCGAAGCGAAAGCAAGAACGGCGGCGGCGCAAGAACGTATTGACGCGGCAAAAAACCGTAAATAACACAACGGTCGGGGCGCACGGCATGCCGTGCGCCCCGTTTTATACGACCAAAAATTTTATCACTTTTTTTCTTCAAACGCTTGACAGGGCGTTTTTTTTGTGATATATTTAATACAGATAATACAGATTAGTGGAGGACAAGGCGGTGCGGTTTGACGGAAAACGGAACGTATTCGAAACGATTGAAGACGAATTGAAACGCTTGATTTCGGTGGGCGCGCTCAAAGAGGGGGATAAATTGCCGTCCGTTCGGGCGTATGCGGTGGAGAGAAGGGTTAATCCGAATACGGTAGCAAAAGCGTATGCGGCGTTGGAGCGGGAGGGTTTGATAGCGATACAGCCCAAGAAAGGAGCATACGTGCTTGGCGCTCGGGAAGAAGGGGCGAAATGTTCGGAGCTTAAAAGACAGCTAACGGCGTGGCGGGCGGCGGGGCTTTCGAAAGAAGCGTTGCTTGCGGCGGTGGAAGAAATATATCGGGAACAGGAGGCGAAAACAGATGATTGAAATTAGCAATCTGACGAAAGGCTACGGCGATAAAAAGACGGTTTTGCAAAACGTGAATTTGACGGTCAAAAAATCGTGCGTGTTCGGGCTGGTGGGGATTAACGGCGCGGGCAAGTCCACGTTGCTGCGTTTGATTGCAGGCGTTTTGCACGCAGAGGCGGGGCAGGTATGTGTTGACGGCGAAAACGTGTGGGAGAACGAACGCGCCAAATTGAAGATTTTCTTTCTGCCCGACGACCCGTTTTTTGCGGCGGGGGTTACGGCGCGCTCACTTGCGGATATGTATCGCGCCGTCTACGATTTCGACGAGGCGGTGTTTACGGAGTATTTGGAAAAATTTAAGTTGAGCGAAAAAGTACCTATTCGTAATTTTTCAAAAGGTATGAAACGGCAGGTGTTCGTTGCGCTCGCGCTTGCCATTGCGCCCGAGTATTTGCTGTTGGATGAGGCGTTCGACGGGCTTGACCCGCTCGCGCGGCTCGTGTTCAAGCGCGGGTTGGTGGAGCTAGTCGAGAGAAAAGGCTCGACCGTTGTCATTTCCAGCCATTCTCTGCGTGAACTCGAAGACGTGTGCGATAGCTACGGGATTTTAGATGGCGGCACGATTACCTGTGCGGGGGATTTGGAACGGGATTTGGGCAGAGTGCATAAATTTCAAGCGGCGTTTGAAAAGGACGTATCGCCCGAAATGCTCGGCTTTGCGTGTATGTCCTTTCAAAAAACGGGGCGCGTGGTGCAAATCCTTGCGCGGGGCGACGCGGAGGAAATCCGGCGAAAAATCCAAGCCTGCGAGCCGTTGTTCGTGGAGGAGATTGCGGTGGATTTCGAAGAACTGTTTATCGGTGAAGTACAGGCAAGGGGGTATTTGGAATGAGTAGAGTTTTGCGGTTTTTGCGGTTTGAACTGAAGAAGAATTTATGGGCGCTCGTCGTGCTGACGGCGGTGTGTGCGCTCCCGTATATTGCCGAGCTTTCGACTATGCAAATGTCGTATGTTTACGAGCATTGGGAAACGGGGGAAAAGATTACGAGTATTCGTGCCCCGCAAATCGGTTGGGCGTTTTTTGCGCTCGGCGCGCTGTGCTATCTTGCGCCTGCGCTCGTGTATTCGTTCAAAATGAGCAAGAGAGGCGTGGACGGGTACTATGCGTTGCCGCTGAAAAAGCAAAAGCTGTATTTCGTCAAAACGCTTGTGGGATTGATACTCGTGCTCGTGCCTTTTAGCGTAATGTTTTGGGGCGGGGCTTTGACCTTGCTTTGCCGCGCGGGCAATCCTTATGCTATGGGTTGGTACGTGCCTGCGTATTTCGGCGGTGCGGGGCTGGGTGTGTGCCTGTTCGGGTTTAACGCGTTCGTGTATACCCGCGCGAATACCGCCGCCGACGGGTTTGTGTTTATGGTGGCGTATATACCTTTCTTTATGATGATTTACGCCTACGTTATGCAGTCGTTGGGGGACATGTCCTATTATGCGTATGAGCTGGATTTTCTTGTGTTCGGTGGGTTGTCGGAGCTTGGGAACAAAATGAGCGATTTGATTATGCAATACGAGCTTGTAAAGTTTTCGCCTTTGACGTTCGTCGTGATGCCTGTTTTGGGCGTGGCGGGCTACACGCTGTTATTCGCGTTGCTCCCTTATGAAAAGGCGGAAAGCGCGGAGCAGGTGAGCGAGTCGTGGTTTGGTTATAAAACGCTGATTCCCGTGTATACGGCGTTGATGCTTGCTATGAACGCGAATTCGGGCGGTTTGATTGCCGTTTGCGGCGTGGCGGTGGGGGCAATCGTGGCGAGCGTTGCGTTTCGGCGTAAGTTTAGATTTGAGCCGAAATGGTGGCTCGTGATAGGCGTTGCGCTTGCCTGCGGGCTGTTTTTGTCCGTTTCGCTTGCGTGAAAATATAATCGTTTGAAAATTATCCGCGAAAATTCTTGCAAAATTTTCGCGGATATGTTATACTGTTTTTATGAAAGATTTCGCTTGTTTGCTTGGGAAAAGAGTGTGTGTGGCAATCAGCGGCGGCGTGGATTCCACGACGCTGTTACACTATCTCAAAAAACAGGAAAAGCAAGCGGGTTTTTTCCTTTCCGCCGTGCATTGCGAGCACGGGATTAGAGGCGAGGAAAGCCTTGCCGACGCGGCGTTTGTGCAAAAATTTTGTGAAACGCTCGGCGTGCCGCTGTTCACGTTTTCCGAAAACTGCCTTGCACGAGCAGAGCGAGAACGGGTGAGCTTGGAAACGGCGGCGCGGAATTTTCGAAGAGAGTGCTTTTTATCGCTCGTGGAAAGCGGAAAGGTTGATTATATTGCAACCGCTCACCACGCTTTGGACGAGGCGGAAACGGTCCTATTTCGTCTTGCGCGCGGCGCGTCCCTTTCGGGGGCAAGCGGTATGTCCGCGCAAAGAGAAAAGTATATGATTCGTCCGCTTTTGAGTTGGACGAAACAAGAGATTGAAAATTATGCCCTTGAAAACGGGCTTACCTACCGCGTGGATAGCACAAATCTTCAAACGGACGCCACGCGCAATAAACTGCGCTTAAACGTTTTCCCTGCGCTTGAAAACGCCGTGCCGAACGCGAGCGTAAATCTTGCCCGTTTCGCCCGTCTTGCAAGCGAGGACGACGAGCTGTTGTATGCGCTTTGCGAGCCGCTACTCTCTCAAACGGATTTTGGATATGCGGTGCAATTTTCCCAAAAAAAGCCGCTCTTTCGTCGGGCGTGTCTTTTGGCACTCAAAGCGCTCGGCGTAGAAAAGGATTACACGAGCACGCATTTGGAAAGCGCGTTTTTATTGCAAAACAGCGAGCGCGGCGCGCGGCTGGATTTGCCTTGCGGCGTGATTGCCGAGAAAACGGAAACGGGTATCTCTTTCTTTTTGAGCGGAAACGAAGAGAAATTGCCGCCCTTGCCTGTGAATGAAAAAGAGTTTTCAATGGACGGGTTTGACGGGGGCAGGTATGCGGTGAATGTGTGTTTAGATGTGCCCAAAGGAGCGGAGAACGTTTTGCGCTTGGACAAAGACCGATTGCCCAAAGACGCGACGTTCCGTTTTCGGAAAGACGGGGATTTTCTGCAAAGCTTTGGCGGAAAGAAGAGCTTGAAGAAATTTTTCAACGAACGGAAAATACCCGTAAAGGAAAGGGCGTATTTGCCTTTGATTGCGGAAAAAGACGGCTCGGAGGTGTTCGCGATTTGCGGCGTGGAAATTTCCGAACGGGTTAAAATTACGGAAGAAACGCAATGCGTTCTTTATATAACGACACAAAAGAAGGAGGGTTTTGACAATGGTGGAAGTGCATCCTAACGTAGAATACGTCATGCTTACGGATAAGCAGATTTCCAAGAAAGTCAAAGCGGTTGCAAAACAGCTTGACAAGCTTTACGAGGGTAGAAAGCCTGTCGTAGTATGTATCTTAAAGGGGAGCGTCGTGTTCTTTTCCGATTTAATTCGGAATATGAAAACGCCCTTGACAATCGATTTTATGTCCGTTTCGTCTTATGGTAACGGCACGAAATCGACGGGCGAGCTCACTATCAAAAAGGATTTGGCAACCGATATTAAAGGGCGCGACGTGCTTATCGTGGAGGATATTATCGATTCGGGAAATACCTTGTATAACCTTAAAAAACTCCTCAACGCTCGTGCCCCGTCCAGCGTGAATATCGTTACGCTTTTGGATAAGCCCGACCGCCGAGAAGTGCCTATGGAGCCCGAATATACCTGTTTCGTGATTGAGGACGAATTCGTCGTCGGCTACGGGCTCGATTATGCGGAGGAATACCGTAATTTGCCCTACGTCGGCGTGTTGAAACGCTCCGTTTACGAAAACGCCTGATTAGTTCGTTTTGGCGTGGTTCGGTTTTCGAATGCGCCCGTAGGTTTTGCCTCGACGCAGGGTTTGCCCTTGCGCTTTGGCGAGTTGGGAAACGCTCACGACCTGATACCCGTCCGCTTTGAGGTCGGGGAGTAGGCGTTTGAGCGCGGATACGGTATTCGTATAGCCGTCGTGCATCAGCGCGATAGCGCCGTCGAAACGGCCGTCCCAAACGGAGCGGTAAATATCCTCTTCGCCCAAGCCCGTCCAGTCGAGCGTGTCTATCGTCCAACTGATAACGGGCGTGCAAACGCTCTGCGATACAAGCTCGTTGGCGCGACCGAACGGCGCGCGGAAGAGGTGTTTCGGTTTGCCGTCTATTTTGGCGAGCAACGCGTCCGTTTTGTCGAGTTCTTCTCGAAGCGTCGCCTCGTCCAAAGTCGTCAAGTCCAAATGCGATTGGCTGTGATTACCAAGCTCAAAGCCGAGCGCGTGCGCGGCGTGGACGGTCTGCGTGCTGTGCGCGTCGAACAAATACCCGTTGAAAAATACCGTTGCGTTCGCAGGACAATCGGGGTTTTGTTCGTTGAACGCGGCAAACACCGCTAAAATGTTTTCAAGCGTGCGCGAGGGCGCGTCGTCGAACGTGAACGAAATGAGTTTTTTCGTTTTGTCGACGGTGGAAATATCTACGTCGGAAACGTCCCAAATATCGGGAGCGGTTTCGTTCGGCGCGGGCAAGGGTGTCTGCTCGCTCGACAGGTTTTCCTCCGCTTGGCGGGGGGCAGGTATGCGTTCAGGGAAATTCCGCTCCGCTAAATCGACGGGCGGTCGTTGCGGTTTTTGACAGGAAACCGCGAGAAAAGGTAAACAGAAAATCAACGCAATACGGCGAGAAAAAGATAATCTTGACATATATAAAGTATTCGTAGTTTGTCGAATTTTATGCTTTGACAAAGCCTTGACAAAACGCGTTGGGTTTGGTATAATATGGTATAGAGTGAGAATAAGGAGAGGAAATGGAAAAAACGGAACAGCAAATTATAGAAGTATGTCGTCGGTTCGGGATTGCGGGTGAATACCGCTTTTTCGAGGTCATTGACAGCGGACATATCAATTCGACGTATAAGGTGTTTTTCTTTCGCGGCGGCGAGATGAAAGACTATATCGTGCAACGGCTGAACACCTACGTGTTCCAAAACCCGATTGCCGTTATGCAAAACATTTCGTCGGTTACCGAGTATATCCGCGCGAAAATTAAAGCGACGGGGCGGACGGCGAAACGCAGTGTGTTGCACTATGCCAAAACGGACGAGGATAACTACTACGTAATTTTAGAGGACAAGAGTTTTTGGCGGTGCTGTCGGTATATCGACGGTTCGGCGTCTTTCACGCAAACAGACGATTTGAAGCTTATCGAGGAATCGGGCAAGGCGTTCGGTGCGTTTTTGGGGTATCTTGCCGATTATCCCGTCAAGGACTTACATATCGTGATTCCGCATTTCCATAACACGCTCATGCGCTATCAGGCGTTATACGACGCAATCGCCGTCAATGCGGCTTGGCGCAAGGACGAGGTTCTCGACGTGATAGAGGGTTACGAGGCGTTGAAAGAGCTCGCGACGAAGCCGTATCGTATGCAATGCGCGGGCGAGCTGCCTTTGCGGGTTACGCACAACGACACGAAAACGAGTAACGTGCTGTTTGACGCGGAAACGTCGGAATATCTTGCGGCGATTGATTTGGATACGGTGATGCCCGGACTTGTTGCGTTTGATTTCGGCGACGCGATTCGGGTTGCGGCGTCGACGGTGGACGAGGACGAAAAGGATTTGACTAAGGTTGCGCTCGATTTGGAGAAATACGAGGCGTTCACGCGCGGGTTCGTCGGGTTTACCAAAGGTATGTTGACGGAGAAAGAGAAAAATTCCCTCGCGCTCGGTGCGTTGGCAATGACGGCGGAGTGCGGCGTGCGGTTTTTGACCGATTATCTCAACGGCGATAAATATTTCCGTATTCATTATCCCGACCAAAATTTGGCGCGCGCGAAATGCCATTTGACGCTTGCGCGGGATATGGCGGCAAAGCTCGGCGTGATGCAGGAAATCGTGGATAAGTATTGCAAGTAAACGTTTGAAAATAAAACGCAGGACGGAGCGAAAATGCTCCGTCCTGCGTTTTCATTCACGAATTTCGGTTGATTTTGAAAAGCGCCATTGTCAATACGCCTAAATTTCCGCCGATTAAAACACCGATTGCCAGACCCA
The DNA here is from genome assembly GCA_017453145.1 of Clostridia bacterium. Classification (GTDB taxonomy): domain Bacteria; phylum Bacillota; class Clostridia; order Christensenellales; family Borkfalkiaceae; genus Scatosoma. The sequence goes on along the minus strand of JAFTKT010000037.1, from coordinate 13,049 downwards.
GCCAAAACATACTTTTCTCCTCCTCACGCTACAAGTATTGCCAAAAATAAGCCGTTTATACAATATACGTGCTTTTGCCTACCGTTTGTGAAAGTTGTCAAAGGCGCACGGGGTAACCTTTTTGCCCATTTACGGATATAATAAAGGAGGGAGGTTGCTTATGCGGGTTGGTTTGGTTTGTCGTGGTGGGGTCGGTGCGTTTCAAGAAACGCATAGCGAAGAAAAAGCAGATATTCTCATTTTCGGGTTTGAAGGAATAGGCGAAGTCAGCTACGAACGGGAGCTTAAAGGCGAAACGCGTTTTTTTGAGGACGCCGCCCTGCTCTCCAAAACCGCCAAAAACGTGGTGGTATGCGGTTGCGTAACCGATACGCGCGGTCATAAACGCAAATCCGCTCTCGTGGCGGAGTGTGGCAAGCTTTCGGGCGTGTCCGATATGTTACACGCCGTCGACGGCGAGGCGGGTAGCGGTGCGGCGTTGCGTATTTACGATACCAAAGCAGGGAAAATGGGCGTTGCGGTAGACGGGGATTTGCGTTTTCCGAGCGTCATCAAAGCGCTTGCCGTTTGCGGTAGTGATTTCATCGTTTGTCCTTGCGAGCGTATAGAGGAAATGCATTCGGTACTTGCCCGCGCGCATGCCTATTGCTACGGCGTGCCCATTTTCCTGTGCGGGAACGGGTATGCGGCGATAGCCAGCGGCGAGGGGAAAATCGCGTTCGCGACTCCGCAAAGTCCTGCGTTCGTGGATTTTTGCGTGCGAAAGGAATATCATCTCGTTGAAACGCGCCGTCGGTTTGTACACGGCTCGTTATGAAAAAACGCAGGGCTTAAAACCCTGCGTTTTTAATATCTCTGTCAGTCGAACGTTTCACGTCGCGCTCGGCGATTGCGCGCTTTTTGTCGTAGGTGTGTTTACCGCGACAAAGCGCGATTTCTATTTTCACAAGCGCGTCCTTAAAATACAGTTTGAGCGGTACGAGTGTATAGCCCTGACGGTTGATTTTGCCTGCGATTTTTGCGATTTCGCGTTTGTGAAGAAGCAGTTTTCGGTCCCGACGGGTATCTTTGGTGGAAAACGCGTCGGAATTTTCATAAAACGCGATATGCATATTTTTCACGGATACTTCGCCCTCGCGCACAAAGCAAAAGCTGTCGTTCATATTCACGTTACCTGCCCGCAGGGACTTGATTTCATTGCCTTCGAGTACAATGCCCGCCTCGTATTTTTCCTCGATAAAGTATTCAAACGAGGCACTTTTGTTTGTGGTAATGATTTTCATAATTTACTCCTTGTCCTGCTTTTCCAGCAGTCGAAATTCCGCGCGGCGGCGGTAGAAATCCACGTCGATTACTTTGATAAGAACGCTTTCGCCTATCGTAAAACTTTCGTGCGTGCCGATAAGTCGGAACTTGTCGGCGTCGAACGTGAAATTGCCCAGTAGCGACTCAATCGGCACAAACCCCTCGACGGTGTTTGCGAGTTCGACGAACAAACCGTAGGCAGTAACGCCTGAAATTACGCCCTCAAACTGCTCGCCGATGCGTTCGCTCATATACATGGCTTTATACAAATCGTCTACGTCGCGTTCGGCGTCGGCGGCGCGGCGTTCGCGCTCGGAGGACTGTTCGGCGGCACGGGGCATAAACGCGCCGTAGGTTTGGACGGCTTGCTCGTAGCCGCCGTGTAATACTTCTTTAATCACGCGGTGAATACAAAGGTCGGGATAGCGGCGTATAGGGGAAGTGAAATGGCAATAACAATCGCTGGCAAGCCCGAAATGCCCCTTGTTTTCCGCTGAATAGCGCGCCTTTTGCATAGAACGTAGCATCACGCGGTTGAGCACCGAATAGCTCGGTAGATTTTCCGCGCTTTTCAAAAGATTACGATAATCGTAGGGCTTGACGTCGTCCGCTTGAAAACGCGCCGTCAAACCGAGCGTTTGGGCGAACGCGCGAAAGGCGGCGGCTTTTTCTTCCGTCGGCTTTTCGTGGACGCGGTAGATAAAAGGCGCGTCCAAAGCGTGCATATATTCTGCCACCGTTTCGTTGGCAAGCACCATAAACGCCTCGATAATCTGATAAGAAAACGCACGCTCATAATCGGGGATTGTGATTTCGCCTGTGTTTTCGTCGAACAGGATTTTCGCCTCTTTCACGTCCAACGACACACTGCCTTTTTTGGCGCGTTTCTCTTGCAGAATATGCGTCAGCTCGGCGCAAAGGTCGACCGTTTCGGCTATATCCGCGTATTTGTTGCGCAGGGCTTTGTCGCCCTCTAACAGTTTCGTGATTTGCGTATACGTCATTTTATGCCGAGAACGGATAACGCTTTCCACAATTTCGCTGTGTTTCACCCTGCCTTGCCCGTCGACGTGCATAAGACAAGAGAGTGCAAGCCTGTCCTCGCCCTCGTTCAAGGAACAAATTCCGTTGGAGAGCGGGCGGGGGAGCATGGGCAGAACCCTGTCGGGAAAATATACGCTCGTGCCGCGCTCAAACGCCTCTTCGTCAAGGGCCGAACGCGGGAAAACGTAGTGCGAGACGTCGGCGATATGCACGCCGAGAAGATACCCCTCGTCCGTTTTTTCAAGGGAAATGGCGTCGTCTATATCACGCGTGTCCTCGCCGTCGATAGTGAAAAGCAGGGTTTCACGCAAATCCCGTCTGGTTGCAAGCTCCGCTTGTGTAATGGGGCGTGCGGCTTGGGCTTTCGCCTCCTTTTCCACGCGCTCGGGGAATTTTTTGTCTAATCGGTAGGCGCGGATAATCGAAAGTTCTTCCGCGAAGAAATCGTCCTCGTCGCCGAGTACTTCGATAATCTGTCCGCCGGGCGTTCTGCCGAGCGGGTAGGAAGTGATTTTCGCGACTGCTTTCACGCCGCTTTTGATATGACTGCAATCGGAAAGGGGGATATAAATTTCCGTGCTAAATTTTTTCTCGTCGGGAAGAAGATACCCCGCCCGTCTGTCGCGGCGGAACGTGCCGACGATTTTGTCAAAACCGCGCGAAAGGATTTTGACGATTTTCGCCTCCTCGCGCTCCCCGAACGAAACGGGGGACAGCTCCGCAAGCACCGTGTCGCCGTGTAACGCGCCGCGCAGGTATTTTTTTGGGATAAACAAATCCTCTTTGTCCTCCGCGTTTTCTTGCACGAGAAAAGCAAAGCCGCGTTCGTTGCCAACAAGCTTGCCGAAAACGAGTCCTAACTGCTCGCTCGTGCCATACCTGCCCCCGTCGTTTTGAAAAATCTTACCGCTTATCATCAGCTCGTCCAAAAGCTTTTCCACGCGGTTTTTCTCTCGATAGGGAATACCGAGAGTTTTACAAATTTCCGTTAAAGTTTTACCTGCGAGCGTCCCGTCTTGAAACGCCGCGTAAATATGCTCACTAGCTCGCATAAAGCACCTCCGTTATGTAGAGGAAAGAAAAACGGCGGCTTAAAAGGGAAAGCCGCCGACGTTGATAAAGCGATTGTTACGCCCAAATAGTTTCGAGCTGTAAAATATAGAACGCAATCGAGAAAATGACGAGTACGACAAGGCAAATCCAAGTCCATTTCTTCATTTTTGCCTCAATCGATTTGCCTTTGTTCTTGCCGAAGAACGTTTCGCTTGAACCGCCGAGTGCGTCGATACCGCTGGAATTGCTCGGCTGCATAAGCACGAGCACGATTGCCGCTACCGCCGCGACTGCCATCAAAATAATCATGGTCAGGCTTAATCCGAAATATAAACCGTAGGCGGCGTCGCCGCTGACGGGGGTAAGTAAATTCATGAGTTTTAACATAATTTTTCTGTCCTTTTCTTGAAGAATATTTAATATCGTAAATGATTATAGCATACTTTGAAAAATATTGCAATCATTTTTAGGTGCGCTTTTCAAAAATATTTTACGTTTTCGGCGGTTTACGCGATAAAAATTCTTTCGGAGAACAACCGTAGGCGTTTTTGAAATGTAAATAATATTGTTGCGGACTGTTGAATCCGTATTCGGCGGCAAGCGCGTAGAGGGGCTTTTTGCCTAAATCGCGCAATGATTTATAGACGCGTATGCCGTTCAAATATTGCGGAAGAGAGGCTTTGAAAAGCCGCTTAAACAGCGCGGAAAAATAGTTCGGAGAATAGCCGAACTGCTTGGAAAGCTCGGCAAGCGAAAGCGGCGCGGCGTAGTTTTCGTCGATATAGCGCGCAATGCGTTCAATGAGCTCCCGTTCGTTTTCTTCCCTGTAAGCCACGAACGGCACGCGGCTTGTAAAAATGCCGAGCAAAAGATTGACCGCGCCCGTGAAAAACAGCGCGTTCGGCGGGGCTTTGAGCGAAAAAAGCAGTCGTTTGATAGCACCGTCATTATCGTGAAGAAGATGGGTGGTCGGGCGTGCGGTTTTGCATAGCTGTTCAAAGCGTTCGCAGTATTCCGTCGGAACGGTCGCAACGATTTGTTCGCCTGTCGAGGGCTCGTAGCGGTGCACGCAATAAGGCGGCGAGATGACGCAATCCCCCTCAACAAGCGAATAGGGAGTGCCGTTTAACCAAACCTGTTTTTCGCCCTTGACAATATATAAAATCTCTCCCGAACGGTGCAAGTGTGCGGCGCAACGGTTGTCTCTTTGATTGTAATAAATGTGTTTGTCGCGATTTGTTTCAAAATACGTCATAGTCAAAGTATAAAACTTTTTTTGCAGTTTGTCAAGCAAAAAACGTAATATTTATGATAAAATCAGGAAGAATACTGATAAAATAGCGTAAAAATTATGTTATAATAAGGGTACAGAATATCTTGGAGGTATAGGAAGATGAAATTAGACAAGCATTTAATTGCAACCGTTCGTCCGAACGCAAACCCCGAAAACGTGGTGCTTTGGAAAAGCTATCGTTTGACGGTGCTTGGCGAAAGACTGTTCCGTTTGGAGCGTAGCGAAACGCTTAAATTTCGCGACGATGCGACGCAAAGCGTTTGGTTTCGCGATATGCCCAAGCAAGCGTTTTGCGCGGTGCGAGGCGAGGACGCGTTGACTGTGGAAACGTCGCGCTGTAAGCTGATAATTAAAGAAAAACGCGAGGATTGCCGTATTTGTTTGGACGGCGGCGCGCCTATTGCCATTGACAATGCGGGAAATCTTAAAGGCACGTATCGCACGTTAGACCGCTGTAACGGTAACGTTTGGAGAAGCTATCAAAGAGGGGAAACGAAAACGATTGAGCTTGGCACGGGCGTGTGCTCAAAAACAGGCGTGGCGGTGCTTCCCGACGAGAACTCCCTTTCGCTCGGCAAGGACGGCGAGATAAAGCCGTTGCGCGGCGAGGGTACGGACGAATATATTTTTGCGTTCGGTTCCGATTTCCGCGCGGCGGTCGCGGCGCTGTATCAAATCACGGGCGCGCCTCCGCTCGTGCCGCGTTTTGCGTTCGGAAACTGGTGGAGCAGATACCGCGCGTATACGCAAGAAGAGTATATGCAAGTATTGCAACGGTTTGAAGATAACGACGTGCCGCTTACGGTTGCGACGATTGATATGGACTGGCATTATTCGGATTTGGTGGACGAGGAAAAAGGGATTAGCGCAAGCGGAAAAATCGGCGAGGAATACGGCACGCGCGGCGGGCATGGGATACTGGGCTGGACGGGGTATAGCTGGAATAAGAATTTATTCCCTGACCATAAGCAAATGCTCCGTGAGATTAAAGAGCGCGGTTTGAAAATAACCTTAAATTTACACCCTGCCGACGGCGTACGTTTTTGGGAGGATTGCTACGAGGATATGGCACGGGCTATGGGGCTCGACCCTGCGACGGGAAAACAGGTGGCGTTTGATATTGCCGATACGAAATTTATCAATGCGTATTTCTCCCTTTTGCACAAGCCGTTGGAGGCAGAGGGCGTGGACTTTTGGTGGATTGATTGGCAACAGGGCACGAAGACAAAGGTCGAGGGGCTTGACCCGCTTTGGGCACTCAATCATTACCACTACTACGACGACGCGAAAAATCACGCAACGCCGCTCATTTTGTCGCGGTATGCGGGCGTGGGTGCGCACCGTTATCCGCTCGGGTTTTCAGGCGATACGGATATATCTTGGAAAACGCTTGCCTATTTGGCTTATTTCACGGCGACGGCGAGCAACGTCGGGTATACGTGGTGGAGTCATGATATAGGCGGACATCATTCTGGTGAAAAGAACGACGAGCTCTACGTGCGGCATTTACAGTTCGGTGTTTTTAACCCCATTAACCGCCTGCATTGCACCAACTGGGAAACGCTTTGCAAAGAACCGTTTTTGTTCGGGAACGGCGCGGGTGCGATTGCAAAGGAATGGATGCGTATGCGCCACCGTATGCTCCCGTATTTATATTCCGCATCGCAAAAAACGCACACGCAAGGCAGAGCGCTCGTCGAACCGCTCTACTATGAATGGTCGGACGAAAAGGCGTTTGAATATTCGACAGAATATCTGTTCGGCGGACAGCTGCTGGTTGCGCCCGTCATCACGGCAAGGGCGGCGGACGGGTATTCGCGCACGCGCGTGTGGTTGCCCGAAGGGGAATGGACGGATATTTTCACGGGCACAACCTACGTTTCGCCAAAGGGCGGCGTGGAAAAAACGTTGCGCAGAAAATTAGACGAAATGCCCGTGTTTGCGCGTTCGGGCGCGATTTTCCCGACGTCGTTGGAGCGCGGAAACGGGGTGGAGAACCCTGCGCGTATGCAAATAGAGGTTTGGAAAGGGAACGGCGAATTTACGTTGTTTGAGGACGATAGAGAAGAGGGCGGAACGAACGAGTTTTTCACGGAGTTTGTCAGCTCGTATCGTGAAACGGACGGGGCAGGTATTCGTTCACTTATAATCACCTCGCGCGGGGCAGACGGCGTTGTGCCGCAAACGCGCACGCTCAAAATCGTGTTCAAGGGCGCGCCGAAAGGCAACATAACCGTCAAGAAAAACGGCGAGGCGTTTGCCGTGCGTAAATGCTATGGCGACAACGTTACGCTCGAATTGCCGTTCGAGGCGTTTGCCGAATATGAAATTACCGTTGTCGTGCCGCTTTGTTCGAGGCTGGAAGAGGAGAAAGCGCAGGTGCTTCGCGAGCTGATGTTGGCGGAGGGGAATAACGTTGAAAAGTTTAGTCTTTGGAAGAAGATAAAAGAGGCTGACGACGAGGAACGGATACGCTATTTGATTGACGTTGCGGACTTGTCCGACGGCGTGAAAGAAAGAGTAAAAGAAGCGTTGATGTAAAGAGAAAGCCGCCCACCGAAGAATTCGGTGGGCGGCGGTTTTTTGCCAAGAAATTATTCGATTAACGATTTTCCCGTCATTTCTTTGGGTTGAGGAAGTTTCATCATCGCAAGCAAGGTAGGTGCAAGGTCAGCCAAAACGCCGTCTTTGCGCAGGTTTGCCGTTTTGAGTTCTTCCGAAACGAGGATTACGGGCACGGGGAACGTCGTGTGCTGGGTGAACGCCGTTTTGCCGTCGGCGGCAATCATTTGGTCGGCGTTGCCGTGGTCGGCGGTAACGAGCGCCGAACCGCCCATTGCCAAAATTTTGTCCGTTACTTTTTTCACGCACGCGTCTACTGTGTGCACCGCTTTCACTGCCGCGTCCATCACGCCCGTGTGCCCGACCATGTCGCAGTTGGCGTAGTTGAGAATTACCACGTCGTATTCACCCTTGTCAAGCTCTTCGAGTACCTTTTCGGTAACGGGCTCTGCGCTCATCTCCGGTTGCAAATCGTAGGTCGCGACTTTCGGCGAGGGGATTACAATGCGCGTTTCGCCCTCGACGGGGGGTTCTAATTTCGCGTTGAAGAAAAAGGTTACGTGCGCGTATTTTTCCGTTTCCGCGATATGCAGTTGTTTCAAACCGAGCGAGGCGATATATTGCGGCAAGGTGTTGTTGATTTCGTCGGGCGGGAACGCTACGCCTACGTTTTCAAAGGAGGAATCGTAGACGGCAAAGCCCACGAACGTCGGGGCAAGGAAACCCGTTTTGCGTTCAAAACCGAGCGTTGCACCCGTTTTTTTATCGACGAACGGGAACTGTTTTTGCGAGAACATTCTCGAAATTTGCCGTGCTCTGTCGGGGCGGAAATTAAAGCAAATAATGCTATCGCCCTGACCGATTAACGCAACGGGCTTGCCGTTTTCCGTCAAATTCGTCGGCAGAATGAACTCGTCGGTAACGCCGCTTGCATACGAGGCTTTTGCCGCGTCCTCCGCCGTGCCCTCGAATGCAACGCCTGTGCCGAGCGTGAGCATGTCGTAGGCTTTTTCTTCTCTGTCCCAGTTATTGTCGCGGTCCATTGCATAGTATCTGCCCGCTACGGAGGCGATTTTACCGAACGACAGCTCGTCGAGCTTGGCTTGCAATTCTTTCAAGAACTCCGCGCCAGAAGTAGGAGCAACGTCGCGCCCGTCTGTGAATGCGTGGATATACACGTTTTCAAGCCCCTCGCGCTTTGCCATTTCCACGAGCGCGTAGAGGTGTTCGGTGTGGCTGTGTACGCCGCCCGTCGAAACGAGCCCGAACAGGTGCAGTTTTTTACCGCCGTCTTTTGCCGCGCGCATAGCGCGGAGCAGTTCGGCATTCTCGAAAAATTCGCCGCTACGAATATCTTTCGTGATTTTTGTTAAATCCTGATAGACAATGCGTCCCGCACCGATATTCAAATGCCCGACCTCGCTGTTGCCCATTTGTCCGTCGGGAAGTCCCACCGACATACCGCTTGCGCCAAGCGTTGCGGAGGGATATTTTTGCATAAGCTCGGTTACGTATTTACTCCCGTCGGCAACGATAGCGTTGCCGTGTTTGTCGGGGTTAAGACCGTAGCCGTCCATAATGATAATTGCATAAGGTTTCTTCATTTTTTCTCTCCAAAATAGGGGGGCACGATACGCTTTAACGCATACCTGCCCCGCTCGTTTTAATGATTATTCCGCTTTATCGAAATTGACGATAGCCGCGAAATCGGGTGCTTTGAGGGACGCGCCGCCGATTAAGCCGCCGTCGATTTCTGCCATTGCCATAAGCTCTTTGCAGTTGCCTGCGTTCATGCTGCCGCCGTATTGAATGCGTACTTTTTCCGCGCATTTCGGACAGAACGTTTCGCCGACCGTTTTGCGGATAAACGCAATCGTTTCGTTGGCTTGCGCCGCCGTCGCCGTTTTGCCTGTGCCGATTGCCCAAACGGGCTCGTAAGCAATCACGAGCTTGGTGATGTCTTCAACGTCTTTCAAGCCGAGCTTGATTTGCTTTTCAAGCACTTTTTCCGTCTTGCCCGTTTCTCGCTCTTCAAGCGATTCGCCGACGCAAACGATAGGGGTGAGCCCTGCTTTGAGTGCGGTGAGCGTACGCTTGTTGACCGTTTCGTCCGTTTCGCCGAAATACTGACGGCGTTCGCTGTGTCCGATAATGACGTATTTCACGCCGTATTCAAGGAGCATAGCCGCCGAGATTTCGCCTGTGTACGCGCCTTTTTCCGCAAAGTGCACGTTTTCCGCGCCAAGCTCGATATTCGTGCCTTTGAGCGCCTCGCTCACAGCGGGAATGTCGATAGCGGGTACGCACACGACCACGTCGCAATTCGCCTCTTTGACGAGGGGTGCAATCGCTTTGACGAGCGCTACGCCCTCCGAAGCGGTGTTGTTCATTTTCCAGTTGCCTGCAATAATAGGTTTACGCATAATTCAAATTCATCTCCAAAAATATAATAGTTATCGTTTTGTATAAAGGGAAGGCAGATTATTATTTTTCGATAACCTCTACGATAGCGTTATAATACACATACCGTTTTCCGTCCAAATCAAACATAATCGAGCCGTTATCGTTGTCATCTATATCAATTAAGCCTTCGTAAGTGGCGATTAGCTCGCCGTTGTGCGTGTACACGTTCACAACTCTGTTCAAGCCGCCGTTTACGTTGGAATTGCAAGATTTCCATTCGCGGTCGCAGCTTGCGCAGCCTGCAAATAATATACTGCTGAAAACGGCAATGACTGCTGCTATTTTTATCATTTGCTTTTTCATAATCGTTTCCGCTTACCGTCGCATTATTTATCGTTCAGGCACGCAATGCCGGGCAGAACCTTACCCTCGAACAGTTCCAACGACGCGCCGCCGCCCGTTGAAATGTGGCTCATCTTGTCCGCGTAGCCAAGCACCTGTACCGCCGCCGCGCTATCGCCGCCGCCGATAATCGTCGTTGCCTTGCCGTATGCGCTCGCAAGCGCCGCCGCAACCGCTTTCGTGCCCTCTGCTAAAATCGGGTTTTCGAACACGCCCATAGGCCCGTTCCAAATGACCGATTTCGCGTTTGCGACTACTTCCGCGAACAACGCTTTCGTTTTCGGACCAATATCAAGCCCCATCATATCGTCGGGGATTTCGTTTGACGCGAACACCTGCGTTTCGATAGGCGCGTCGATAGGGTTGGGGAACGCGTTCGCCGCAACGGTATCGACAGGCAAAATGAGCTGTTTGCCGAGCGCTTTCGCCTTTTCCATCATTTCCTTGCAGTATTCGATTTTTTCCTCGTCTACAAGCGACGTGCCGATTTTCCCGCCTTGTGCCTTGATGAACGTATACGCCATACCGCCGCCGATAACGAGCGTGTCGCATTTTTCGAGGAGGTTGGAAATTACGTTAAGCTTGTCCGCAACCTTTGCGCCGCCGAGAATCGCAACGAACGGTCTTTGGGGATTTTCGAGCGTGTCCGCCATCACGGAAAGCTCTTTCTCAATCAAGAACCCGCAAGCCGCCGTCTTGACCAAGCCCTCTTCCACGATACCTGCCGTCGAGGCATGAGAGCGGTGTGCCGTACCGAACGCGTCGTTGACGTATACTTCGGCAAAGCCCGCAAGCGCCTGCATGAACTCGGGCGTTTTCTTTTCCTCGCCCTTGTGGAAACGCAAGTTTTCCAAAAGCACGCATTCTCCTGCCTTGCAAGCAGCAACCTTTGCTTTCGCGTCGTCGCCGACAACGTCGGTAGCGAATGCGACTTTGCCGTCTAACAGCTCGTTCAAACGCGCCGCAACGGGGGCAAGCGTAAGCTTTTTCACGTCCTTTTTCGCCTTTTCAAGTGCCTCTTCGGTTGCCGCCGCCTGTTCATTTTCAGGCAACGCCGCGATTTTCGCTTTTTCTTTCTTGTTGAGTTCGAGTTTGCTATCGAACACGTTGTGGGGCTTGCCCATGTGCGAGCAAAGCACGACTTTTGCGCCCTGTTCCATTAAATATTTAATGGTGGGAAGCGCGCCGATAATACGGTTCTCGTCGGTAATCACGCCGTCTTTCATAGGGACGTTGAAATCGCATCTGACGAGGACTTTTTTGCCTTTTACGTCAATATCCTTGACTGTCTTTTTGTTCATAGTGTTTTTCTCCTTGTTGCTTAAATTTTCTCTTTCCTATATATAATACCCTTTTTTTTCGGTTTTGTCAACTTTTTGGAAAAATAATCCGAAAAAACTTTTTGAAACCTTGACGAAAAGCGTAAGTTGTGGTATAATAATGCGTGAAAAATAAAAAGGCGGTGTGAACTATGAGCAGAGCAGACGAAATTTTTGCGCAAAACATGCAAGACATCATGGAGAACGGGTTTTGGGATACGGAGCTTGCCGTACGCCCGAAATGGGAGGACGGAACGCCCGCGCATACGGTGAAAAAGTTCGGGATTGTCAACCGTTACAATTTGCAAGAAGAGTTTCCGATTTTGACCATGCGCCGCACGGCGTTCAAATCGTGCGTGGACGAGCTCCTTTGGATTTGGCAGAAAAAGAGTAATAATATCCACGATTTGAATTCGCATATCTGGGACAGCTGGGCGGACGAGAACGGCTCGATAGGGAAAGCGTATGGGTATCAGCTGGGCGTGAAACACAAATACAAAGAGGGAGAGTTCGACCAAGTAGACAGAGTGCTGTTCGATTTGAAAAACAATCCCGCAAGCCGTCGGATTATGACGAATATCTACAATTTCCAAGACCTGCACGAAATGAATTTGTATCCTTGCGCGTATTCAATGACCTTTAACGTGTCGGGCGATACGCTCAACGGCATTCTCAACCAACGCTCCAACGACATGCTCACGGCGAACAACTGGAACGTCGTGCAATATTCGGTGCTGCTCATTATGCTTGCGCAAGTTTCGGGCTTGAAAGTGGGCGAGCTCGTGCACGTGATTGCCGACGCGCATATCTATGATAGGCATATTCCGCTCGTGAAAGAGGTGCTTGCAAAGCCTCGCCACGCCGCGCCCAAGCTTATCGTCGACAAGAACGTTACGAATTTCTACGATTTCACGGTAGACAGTTTCCAGCTTGTGGACTATGAATACGAGAAGTTAGAGGCAAAGATACCCGTAGCGATTTAAGGGAGAGAAAAGGAATGATTAAAGCAATCGTGCATGCCGACAAGGAATGGGGGATAGGCAAAAACGGGGATATGATGTTTTCCCTGCCAAAAGACATGAAATTTTTCCGAGAAACGACAAGCGGACATACCGTCGTGATGGGCGGGAACACCCTGCGCTCGTTTCCCAACCAAAAGCCCTTGAAAAACCGTGTAAATATCGTGCTTTCGAGGGGGCAGGTACGAGATGATTGCGTTATCGTGCGTTCGTTCGACGAGCTTAAAAAGGAAATGAAAGCCCGCAAAAACGAAGAAATTTACGTAATCGGCGGCGGCGAAATTTATCGCGAGCTTTTGCCCTATTGCCACGAGGCGCTCGTAACCAAAGTGGACGCGGTTGGCGGCGCGGATACGTTTTTCCCCAACTTGGACGAAAACGAAAATTTTGTTTGCGTTGCGATGAGCGAGCCGCTCGACGACAACGGAAATAGTATCCGTTTTACTACGTATAAGAATATAAAAGTACAAGAGCTGTAAAGGAGAACGACAAACAGTGATTAGGAATGATTTAAGGAACGTGGCGATTATCGCACACGTCGACCACGGCAAAACGACGCTTGTCAACGAAATGCTCGCGCAAGGCGGCGTTTTTCGTGATAACCAACAAGTGCAAGATAGAGTAATGGATAGCGGGGATTTGGAAAGA
>JAFTKT010000036.1 GCA_017453145.1 Clostridia bacterium | reverse complement strand
TCAAAATAACAGGTGGGAACGTGCGCTGTGCGGTTAAGAAGGACAGACGAGAATGATTGTTGTTTCGTTTTAGGTCGTTAAGTTTCAATATAACGGATGAAAATGTACTTGCTAAATTTTAGAAAGAACTTTTATCATTCCGCTATCGCTCCATTCCAGAATGACAGGTGGGAGCGTGCGCTGTGAAAAAAAAAGAGATTCTATCGCTCGTAAACTCGCTCCAGAATGACGAAGAGCGAGTATTTGTATCATCAAAAAATTAGCCCTGCAATAGAACACCCCAAAGCTAAAACGGCTATGATGAAAGTTATCGCCACAAGTCCGTTTTTCGGTTTTCCGCACGCGAGCGCGCTTGTAACGTCTTGCGTTAAGGCTTTTATTTTTGAATATCCAAACGAGCTCTTATCCAACTCAATAGCCGTAACGTCCACAGCCGAAATTGTGGTACGAGAAAAAGCGTAAATGGAATAAAAATAAGAAATGAGCTTCGTAAGTAGCTTGTCAAAGCAAGCACCACCGATACATGTCCCATTTCTTATATGGTTATTATAACAGAACGCAGACAAAAAGTCAACCAAAAACGACAGTCGAACGTTAAAAATAAAAATTGAAAATGGGTCATCAAAAAGATATTTTCGATTAAAGCATTTGCGAGTAACTTACAATTTTGAAAGTTTGAAAAAAATTACTCCTCCTTTCAATGACCGACTGTTTTATATTTTTTTATCAGAAAACACGAACAAATGTTTGACTTTTTCGTTTTGACGGGGTATAATAGAATTATGATTACGCAAGAAAGGTTGACAATTTTAACGGAAGGCGCGAAATACGACGTGTCTTGTTCCTCGTCGGGTAGCGGAAGAAAAAACGCGGGCGGACTTGGGAACGGGTATGCGGCGGGCTGTTGTCATTCGTTTACGCCCGACGGGCGATGTGTTTCCCTGTTGAAGATTTTGCTTTCCAACGACTGCATTTACGATTGTAAATACTGCCCCAACCGCGTTTCTCGCGACGTGCCGCGTGCAACCGCCACGCCCGAAGAGATTTGCGAGCTGACAATCGATTTTTATAAGCGTAATTATATCGAGGGGCTGTTCCTATCCTCCGCCGTGTTCGTCAACCCCGATTATACGATGGAACGGCTACTTCTTGTCGTGAAAAAGTTACGCCTCGAATACGGATTTCATGGATACATACATCTCAAAGGTATACCACGCGCCGCCGCCGAGCTCAACCGCGAGGCGGCGAAATATGCCGACAGAATGAGTTATAACGTCGAACTGCCCTCTGAACAGAGTTTGAAATTGCTCGCTCCACAGAAATCGAAAAGTAGTTTGCTGTTGCCGATGAAAGATTTGAACGTTGGACGAACGGCGTTTTTAGAGGATAAGCGGAAAGGGCTTATTAAAGGGCATTTTTTACCAGCGGGACAGACTACGCAGATGATTGTCGGGGCGTCGCCAGAGCCCGACGGGCATATTTTGCGGCTTACGCAAGCATTATACCGTGCTATGAACCTCAAACGGGTGTATTATTCCTCTTACGTGCCTGTCGTGCACGACAAGCTGTTGCCTGACGTTGGCGCGGGACAGCTACGCGAGCACCGCTTGTACCAAGCCGACTGGCTGTTACGTTTTTACGGGTTTTCCGTTGAAGAAATTGTCGAGAGTGAAAACAACCTTGATTTGGAAGTTGACCCGAAATGCGCGTGGGCATTACGCAATCCACAGCTTTTTCCCGTTGAAATCAATCGCGCGCCGCTTGAAATGCTGTTGCGCGTGCCCGGAATCGGCGGTAAAAACGCGCGAAAGATTATTATTGCGAGAAGGCATGCCGTTCTGCGGTTTCACGACCTTGTGAAAATGCGTGTGGCATTGAAACGGGCAAGGCATTTTATTACTTGTAACGGGGAATTTCTCGGTGCGAAAAATGAAAGCGCGGTGCGGAAATCGCTCGTGGATGCGGAAACGGGCGAAAACGCCGTGCAGCTTGATTTGTTTGCCGCATTATCCACACCGCAAAACGCTTTCATCGCGCGCGACGGACAATTCTAAAATACAGTTTCAAGGGGGCAGGTATTTGATGATTTATCTTTTTGACGGCTCTGAAAGCGGTTTTCTGACAGCGTTTGTGCGCGGGTTTAACGATAAGAACGCTTTGCTTGTTTCTAATAAAAAGACGGTGCAACTGCCGCTGGGCATGCCCACTATCGTCGTGGATACGGATGTGAAAATTTCCGAAAAGGCGCGGGCAAGGCTTACCCTGTTCGACTGCCACGCTTGCAAGGATTTGGAGCTGCTGTTACGCTCGGGCGAGCCTGACAGCGAACAAGCCGCTTTTTTATATCTGCGGTTTTTGGCACAGCGTAAAATCCCCGTCCGAAACGTGTTGACCGAGCCTTGCGTGTTCGACGCGTTTGAGCGTATTAAAAGAATACGTTTGGAAATACACCGCTTTCACGGGTTTATACGGTTTATGGAATGCGAAAGCGGCGCGCTATACGCACCCTTTGCGCCCGACCATGATATTTGCGAGCTTTTATTGCCGCATTTTCGAGCAAGGTTTTCGAATTTTCCGTTCGTGTTACACGACGTCGTGCGGAATAAAGCCGCCGTTTACGACGGGAAAAACGCTTTCCTTGCACCGCTCGACAAAGCGGAGGTTTTGCTCGCCGCAGACGAAGAGGAATGGCAAGGATTGTTCAAGAAGTATTATCACGCCGTCAATATCCCCTCGCGTGAACGGCTTAAACAGATGAGAGGGTATTTGCCTGCCCGCTATGAGAAATTTATGCCTGAAAGGCATTGAGCTCGGTTCTGCGGTTTTTACTTGGCGTTATTTTGACGTTATTTTGTGTGAAATGCTTGGAAAGCGTTGACAAAAGCATGCGTTTTGAGTATAATATTTCTATCTGATACGTTTGCGTTCTGATTGAGGGGATTGCCGCGCTACGCTCGCAATGACAGAATGCAATGACAGGGAAAGCAACGATACAAATGCAAAGGAGTTACGGTTTTATGGAAAGCGTGGAAAAATATTTCGGCTCTATGGTCTTTGACGACAAGGTGATGCAAAAACGGCTTGCGCCAGACGTGTACGCGGCGTTGAAGCGTACGATTCAAGACGGACGGAGTTTGAATTTATCCGTTGCAAACGCCGTTGCCGCCGCTATGAAGGATTGGGCGGTAGAGCTCGGCGCAACACATTTTACGCATTGGTTTCAGCCTATGACGGGAATTACCGCCGAAAAACACGACAGCTTTATTACGCCCGATAATAACGGGGGCGTGATTATGGAATTCTCGGGAAAAGAGCTCGTGCGGGGCGAGCCCGACGCGTCGTCGTTTCCTTCGGGGGGCTTGCGCGCGACGTTTGAGGCGCGGGGCTATACCGCTTGGGACGCGACCTCTTATGCGTTTATCAAGGACGGCGTTTTGTGTATACCTACCGCGTTTTGCTCCTTCTCGGGCGACGCGCTGGACCAGAAAACGCCCTTGCTCCGTTCTATGGAAGCGATTAACCGTCAGGCATTGCGGGTTTTGAAGTTGTTTGGAAACGAGAACGTTACCTCCGTCAAGACTACCGTCGGCCCTGAACAGGAGTATTTCCTCGTGGACAAGGATTTGTTCAATCAGCGCAAAGACCTCCTTTACACGGGGCGCACTTTGTTCG
Organism: Clostridia bacterium; assembly: GCA_017453145.1. Lineage (GTDB taxonomy): Bacteria > Bacillota > Clostridia > Christensenellales > Borkfalkiaceae > Scatosoma. The sequence goes on along the minus strand of JAFTKT010000036.1, from coordinate 3,733 downwards.
GCGCAAAGCCGCCCAAAGGGCAGGAAATGGAGGACCATTATTTCGGCGTGTTAAAGCCGCGCGTGCAAGCGTTTATGAAGGATTTGGACGAAGAGCTTTGGCGGCTCGGCGTGCTTGCCAAGACCGAACATAACGAGGCGGCGCCTGCGCAACACGAGCTTGCCCCTATCTTTACGACGGCTAATATTGCCGCCGACCATAACCAGCTCACTATGGAGATTATGCAACGGCTCGCCAAGCAACATAATCTCGTGTGCTTGCTCCATGAAAAGCCGTTTAAGGGCGTAAATGGGAGCGGTAAGCATAACAACTGGTCAATCACAACGAATACGGGCGTAAATTTGCTTGAACCGGGTGAAACGCCGTATGAGAACGCGCAATTTTTATTGTTCCTTTGCGCGGTCATCAAAGCCGTCGACGAATACCAAGATTTGCTACGTGTGTCCGTTGCGACCGCAGGAAACGACCATCGTTTGGGCGCGCATGAAGCGCCGCCTGCCGTCGTGTCTATTTTCTTGGGCTCGGAGCTCACGGAGATTTTGGAGGCTATTGAAAAGGACGAGCCTTATGGGGCGAAAGAGAAAGAACTGCTCCGTGTGGGTGTGCATACTATGCCGAAATTCCCCAAAGATACGACGGACAGAAACCGTACTTCCCCCTTTGCGTTTACGGGGAATAAGTTTGAGTTCCGTATGCTGGGTTCTGCCTCGTCGGTGTCCGCGCCGAACGTGATGCTGAATACCGCCGTTGCGGAAATTTTGAAACGGTTTGCCGACGAGCTTGAAAACGCTACCGATTTCGAAACGGCTTTACACGAGCTTATTAAACGGGTTATCCGTGAACATAAACGCATTATCTTCAACGGAAACGGTTACGACGATAAATGGCTCGCGGAGGCGGAAAAGCGGGGACTGCTTAATCTTAAAACCACGCCCGACGCCCTCCCCTATCTCGTGAAAGAAAAGAACGTCGCGCTGTTTACCGAACACCGCGTGTTTACCGAACGGGAGCTGAAATCACGTTATGAAATTTTGATGGAGAGCTATTGTAAGCTTATCAATATCGAGGGGCGGACGATGGTCGATATGGCGCGAAAGGATATTCTGCCCGCCGTCAGTGAGTATGCGCAGACACTTTGTAATACCCTGCTGTCTAAAAAAGCAGTGTGCGAAACGCTTGATTGCGCTTATGAACAGGAAACCGTTGAGCGGCTGTCCGTTTTATCGGGAAAGGCGCATAAGCACGTCAAAGTACTCGAAAAGGCGCTCGCGGGAGCAAGTAAGCTCGACGGCGCGACCGAGCTTGGATTTTATTATAAAAACAAAGTCTTGCCTGTTATGGAAAAACTCCGTGCGGCGGCGGACGAGCTGGAAACGCTCGTTGCTTCCGATTACTGGCGGTTCCCTACGTATGGAGATTTATTATTCGGAGTGTAAAATATGTTTAACGTGGAACAAGTTACGGAAAAGCTTGTCGCGTGGATACGCGATTGGTTCGAAGAAAACGGCAAGGGCTGTAATGCCGTCGTCGGGATTTCGGGCGGCAAGGATTCCAGCATCGTTGCCGCGCTCTGCGTTGCCGCGCTCGGAAAAGAACGGGTTATCGGCGTGCTGATGCCGAACGGCGAGCAGAGTGATATTGACTATGCGAAACAACTCGTCGCATACCTGTCTATCCCGAATTACGTTTGTAACGTGAAAGCGGGCGTAGACGGCGTGCTTGCCGCGCTCGATAGTTGCGGCGTGGAAATCAGCAAACAAACGCGCGTCAACCTCCCTCCGCGTGTGCGTATGGCGACTTTATACGCTTTGTCGCAATCTCTGAACGGGCGCGTGGCAAACACTTGCAACCTTTCGGAGGATTGGGTGGGTTATTCCACGCGCTATGGCGACGCGGCAGGCGATTTTTCGCCGCTTGGAAAGCTTACCGTGCAAGAGGTGAAGGCGATTGGGCGGTATTTGGGATTGCCTGAAAATCTTGTGGAAAAAGTGCCCTCCGACGGGCTGTCGGGGAAAACGGACGAGGATAATCTCGGGTTTACCTATGCCGCGCTCGATAGATATATCCGTGAGGGGGTGTGCGAGGACGAACAAACAAAAGCGAGAATCGACCGTTTGCATAAACTGAATGAATTTAAGCTCAAACCCATTCCTTGCTTTGAGTACGAGGGTTAAGAAAAACCCCGCAGAGATTGCCGCGCACTATCGCTCGGATTGAGGGGATTGCCACGTCGCTACGCTCCTCGCAATGACAAGCGCCCGCTGTTTCGAACTCGAAACAGCTGGCGTTGATTTTGTTGTCTTATTTTAATCTTCGGGGTTGTAATATAAATCCGTGCCGATAAAGCCGACTTGGTTGAAATCCTGCATATTCGTGCGCACGATATAGTCGATATAGCTCTCTATCATGCGCGCCGTCAGGATATACCCCATTGCGTTCATGTGTCCAAGACGGTATTTTTCCGCATACGCCTCGTCGTTGACGGGGGCATACGTGTACAAGTCGATTAAATACGTTCTATTGAACAGTTTCGTCAAGCGCTCTAATAAATCGCGGACGGCTTTGCGTTTTTCGTCTTTTTCATTATTATGACGGGGCATTGCCACCAAGAAGAATTTTGCACGGGGTTGGATTTCCTTGTAACGCTGAATAATTTGTGCGTAATACCCCGCAAACGTTTGCTTGTTGTTGCGCCAGTCGTTTACGTCTATATCGTCTATTGAGCCGACGTCCCAGCCTTGATTGATAATATCGTTTACGCCGAGCGCAATGATATACGCCTGCGCCGCTTTGTCCTTATCCCAAAAGCCGCGCTCCTGTGCAAAACTTTCCATATACACCTTTGCCGTCATACCGCCGCGAGAGAAGTTATATACCGTATTCCCTGCGCTACGCGCCATGAACTGCCCCCACGAATACTCGTAGTAGTCGTGATAGCCTTTCGTGCCGTCGGGTTTCTTGGATTCGAACTCGCCGCTTGAAAGGCTGTCGCCTACGCACGCCACCGTTCGGAATATGGAGAAAAAGCCGCCGTCCGTCGCGATTCTGTCAAGCGGTTTTTCGTTTTCGCCTACCGACATGTATTCTAAAATATTCATATTGTTTTTCCTCTCCTTTTTTATAAGAAAAATACACCGCGTGCTTTGCCTGTTTTTTCGCCGCGTTTAATCAGCTCTATATACGCACGCTGCAAGGACGTGTCTTGCGGCATATCCTCCCAACGAGTGAAGGCCCTGCCGAATAAACGCCACGTTTCGTCGTAGTTTGGATATTCCGTTACTTCAAATATGTCAAAATCTTCGATAAACGCATATAAATTGGACGTCGGTTTCAAAAACTCCTTGTTGCGCGGGAATAATAACCACGAGCTGGTCGCGAAAGGGATTTTGTTGCCCGCGCCGAACAGGGGTTGAAAAAATTCTTTCGCCTCCCGATAGGCTTGTGCCTTGTCCTCTCTCGTCAGCGGACTGCCCGTGCCCGGAATATGAACGAAAACGATAAGCGATTCAGGTGTTAGTACCACGCCCTGTCCTTGATACGAACAACCGAATGGTTGAGCCATGAACTGCAATTTCCCAAATCCGACCACTTTGAGCCTAAAAATATTGTGATACCATGACGGTACGAACGTGCCCCATATGCCGTGCATGCCGTAGCACTCGCAAGCTTTATATCGCAAATCCTTGACAATATCGTCGAACATCTCTTGGCTATAACCGCGCTCTTGATAGTA
>JAFTKT010000035.1 GCA_017453145.1 Clostridia bacterium | reverse complement strand
TTCGGGGAGCGCGAAAGGCGAGCCTGCTATGCGCGACTATCTCGCTACGCTCGATATGTCCGTGTTCGTGCTTGACTACGACCACAACGCGCCGAACGAGGAGCATTTGCAGGACACGCATTATCTCGTCTACGAGGCGGTGAGAAAGGCGCAGCCTAAGACGCCGATTATTATGATGTCCCGACCTGATTTTGAGCAAGTCGGGAGCGCAAGCATCAAGCGCCGCGCGATAATACGCGAAACCTATCAACGCGCGAAAAAGCAGGGCGACAAGCTCGTTTGGTATATCGACGGCGAAAAGATGTTCCAAAAACACGAGCGCACCGCTTGCACCGTCGATTTCTGCCACCCCAATGATTTGGGATTTTACCGCATGGCACAAACGATTGCACCTGTTTTGAAAAAGGCGTTGAAAAAATCAAAATAAGCTTACTCACGGCGCGGTAGTCATTACCGCGCCGAAATGCGAAAGTTTTTCAAAGCAAGCTATTTCATTTGCCAAGAAACGGAGCGCAAAATCCCCGTCGTTACCAACTGTTTTTGTTTTTCCGCGTGCGAGACGATTGCCTCTTCGATTAAATCGGAAAAGAACGCGCGCGCGTCGGAGATACGCTCACAGAATAAGTAATAGGCAAGCGAGCCGGGCACGGTGTTCACTTCGCAAAGATAGACTTTTCCCTCCGACACGAGGAAATCCATTCGCACCGCGCCTTGCAGGTTCATTCGTTTATAAACAGTGCGCGTATACGCGCGGATTTTATCCCGCAATTCTCCGCTCAACGCATACCTGCCCCCACCTTTTTGTACATCTACCGACGGTTTGCCGTCGGTTTTTTTCTTGACGTATTTTTCCTCAAACGAATAGATACCCTCCCCGAACGCGGTTTCGGGCTCGGACACACACAGCTCGCCGCGCAGAATACACGCGGCACAGTTTACGTCTTGTTTTTGCGGGAGGTATTTTTCCACGATTACTCTATCATCTAACAAAAAAGCGTTTTCAATCGCCTCTTTTGCCTGCGTTTCGTTTTTCGCGAGCGTAATGCCGATAGACGAGCCTAAATGCGCGGGCTTAATCACGACGGGGTATTTGAGCCTGCCTGCTATGCTCTTAATCAAAAACGCCCCACGCTTTTTATAATCGCGTTCGTTGACTCGAAGATAATCGACGGTCGGCACGCCTAACCCACGCATTACCGTTTTCGTCGCGCATTTGTCCATGAACACCCCCGACGAAACGAGGTCGGGCGAGGCGAACGGGATATTGTTCCATTCCATCATCGCCGACACACCGCCGCCCTCGCCCAAACCGCCATGACAACAGTTGAGCGCGACGTCGATTTTCGATATGCGTTTTATGCGTTTTTTGTTCGGCTGAAAGGAATATATATACCCGCCCTCGAAAAATACCCGCTGAAAATCGCGGTATTTTTTTTGCTTGAACGTCGCAAGGTTCGTCATGCTCGGCGACGTATACGCCTTTCCGTCCGTATGGATATACACGGGCACGAGCGCGTATTTTTGGGGGTCGAGTAAATTCATCACGAACACCCCCGTGAGCACGGAAATTTCGTTCTCGCACGATTTGCCGCCGAAGAATACCGCCACTTTTCGCATCATAATAAAAACACCTCCGCAAAAATATTTTTTTGCTTTGGTGTTTCTTTTGACGTTGTTGTTGACGTTTTCTGCGCGCTATATTACGTCGGGCAGGTCGTTGAGAAAGAGTACGCAATCCCCTGCGCCGAGCCAGCCTGCCAGCTCGACTTTCGCCGCCTCTAAATCCTTGACGAGGCAAAGTTTTTCCGACGCGCCGCCGGCTTGGAGATACCCCGTTTTCACCGCGCCCACGAGCGTTTCGCCGACGAGGATAATTTTATCCGCGCCCGAGCCTGCAATCGCCGCGCCGAGCTCGCCGTTGATTTCTTCTTCTAAAACGCCGCATTCCACAATACCCGGCGTTACCACGCATTTGCCTTTTTCAAACCGTGCGAGCGCTTCCAGCGCCGTCTTTGCGCCGACGAGGTTGCAATTATAACCGTCGTCAAGAATATATGCGCCGCCACTTTCCAGCAGCTGTAAACGGTGGGGAATTTGCTCTATTTTTGCAATGCCGCGCGCAATTTCCTCTGCGGACATTTTGAAATATTCGTGCGCAAGCGCCGCCGCAAGCGCGATATTCTCCGCCGCCGCTTTGCCGAGCAAACGGGTCGAAACGCGTATTTTTTCTTCGCCGAGCCGCAACGTAAAGCGTGTTTCCGTTTGTAACAGTTCCAAATCCTGCACGTTTGACAGTCCAACGAACAAGGCGTTTTCTTTTGCGCCGAGTTTCTCTTTTAGCGTCTCGCCGCACACGACGAGCTTTGCCGCGCTGAGGATTTCACTCTTTTCTAAAAGTACGTTTTCTTCCGAACCAAACGAACGTATATGTTGCGCACATACGCCCGTAAAAATTGCGCAGTCGGGTTTAACGAGCTCGCAAAGCTCGCGAATATCCCCCGTCTTTCGCGCGCCCATTTCGGCAATAAAGATTTCCGATTGCGTAAACGGTGCGCTCGTTACCGTTTTGGCAATCCCGAGCGGCGTGTTATACGATTCGGGCGTGGCGATGACTTTATATTTTTCTAAAAGCAGGGTGCTGAGGATATTCTTTACCGACGTTTTGCCGTAGCTACCGACGATAGCGACTCTTGTGATTTTGGTTTCGTCTAATACCTGCCCTGCGCGTTTGACAAATTTTTTATTCCGCGCGTTTTCGAATACGCCCATAACAAGCCCTGAAAACGTAAGCACGAAAGGAAGGCAGGGCACGAGCAAGGCGAAAGGTACGTAGGCGATAAGCCCATATAACAAAGAACCGTTCCACGCGGATAAAAAACCTAAAAAGGCGATATACGCATAGCATAAGCAAAGCGTGAAAAAGAAATAGCAGACGAACAGGCGTTTTACGCGACCCGTTTTCACGAGCGGAACTTTGAGCGCGCGTTTGCTATCGGCGTAGAGATATAAAAAGAGTAATGCCGTAAACGGCACAGCGGAAATCAAAAGCGCGGTTTTGAGTCCTAAAAAGGAAAAGCAAAGCGCGGTAATCGCAGAGGCGAGCGCAAGGCAAAGCGCGAGCACACACAGGCGATTGAATAGCATATTCTCTTTTTGCGACAACCAACGCAAGAACGTGCCGCCCTTGTAACCGCTCTGTTGCATTGCACCGAGCATTTTAACCGTTATCACGCAAAACAGCGTTGCGCAAAGCAGGCTTGCCGCTATTCGCTCCAACGTTTCAACCATAGAAAAACTCCTCTGTTATTAAATTAAAGGACACGGGATTTTCCGCAAACGCAAAATGCCCGCCCTCTATCATTCTAATTTCACCGCGAGAAAAACACGTCAAATACGCCTCCGCCTCTTTTTTGGGCGTAACCGTATCCTCTTTCCCCTCGATAATCAGCACTTTGTTTTGCACCTGCGCCGCGCACGCGCGCAAATCCTCGTTCACGATTTTTTTATAGCTCTCTTTCATAATCGGCGAAAGACTGCGATACTCCACGCTCCCGAATCGACGCTCTGCAAACTTGGGCGCAAACTTTTTCACGAAACGGTATAACCCGACCTTACAACGGTAGGAAACGCCCCGTTTCAAAATCACGCCCGCAGGACCTGTTAGCACGATTTTATCGAACGTATCTACGCTGCCTGCCGCCGCCTTGACGGCGACTCTGCAACCGAACGAGTGCGCGATTACGTGCGGTTTGATAAGCCCCAACGCCCGCATTTTTTCTTTCAGCCACGCGGCGTAATCCTCGACGGAAAACGCGCTCGTCAAAGCCCTGCTACCGCCAAAACCTAAAAAATCAATCGCCGTTACCCGAAAAAATCGGGAGAAATACGACACCTGCGCCGCGAACGCCTCTTTGGAGGAGAGATACCCGTGCAAAAGCAGTAAATCTTTGCCCTTTCCCTTTTGTAAAAACGATACGTCGGATAAAATGCCCTCTTCCGTTACCGTTTCCCCCTTTTTTAATGCTTATAAATCCTTGTACATTTCAACGGCGGTCGCACCGTCCTCATAGTAGTTTTTACGCGTTCGACCCGCTAAAAAACCGCGACTTTGATATAGCTTGATAGCAGGCGCGTTATCCTCGCGAACTTCTAAAAATACGCGTTCTGCACCCTTGCGTTGGGCAAGCCCTAAAAAGCTGTCGAGGATTGCGCCGCCGTAGTGATTACCCCGAAAAGCGGGCAAGACGGCTATCCGCAACACTTCGGCAGTTTCGAACAGGCTCGTGCCGAGCAGATACCCCACCGCCTGTTCCCCTATAAACGCGAGCACGCCGCAAAAATCCGCACGGGCACAAACGCTGTCAATGGCACTTTTCGACCACGACGCAGAAAAGCAAACGCGTTCCGTTTCCGCAAGCAACGCGCTGTCCGAGCTTTGAATTTCGCGCAGGGTTATTTGCATAAGTTCATCTCCGCCGAGCTTTTTCGAACGTATACTGCCGTAAGCTCGCCAAACGCGTTGTCTTCTGCCGAGCGCGCGAGCACGGCGTTTGTTAGCCCCGTTACGGGCGAAACGACGCGCACGCTCGTTTTGTTTTGTAAGGGTAATTCCTCGCCCGAAAGGAGCGCAAAGCCTTGCTTTTCAAGCGCAAGCACTTCGTCCTCTGTCAAGAATGCAGGCGGATAAATCACCTCGCCCTGCTCGTAGCCACAGGCGTAGTAGCAATCGTGCAAAGCGTTGACAAGGCAAAGCGTTTTGCCCGAACCGTCTAACGCATTATATGCCAAAGTATCGAAAGAGGTTACGGGCAAAGTCGGTTTTCCCGTCGCAAGCGCAAAGCCTTTGACGGCGGAAATGCCAATGCGGATACCCGTGAACGAGCCCGCACCCACGCACGCGGCGAAAAAATCACAATCGGACAAACGCAGGCTTGCGCGCGCAAGGAGTTTATCCACCGTTTCCATCAGCATCACGCTGTGGCGCATCGCGCAATCGGGCAAAAATTCGGTGTAAATTTCCCCGTCCTTTGCCGCTACCACGCTCATATAGTTTCCGCTCGTATCAATCGCTAAAAAGTTTTTCAAAGCTCTATCTCTCTTTCGTTTTCGTTTATTTTTCGGATTTCTACCCGTTTCACCCTTTTCGGCAAAAGCGGCGCGATATTCTGCGCCCATTCCACAAGACAAATCCCGCCCAAATCGAAATAGTCCGCAAGCCCCAAGCTCTCCGCCTGTTCGGGCGTTTCAATACGGTAACAATCGTAGTGGAAAAGCCTGCCGTCGTAGTCGTTCATATACGCGTACGTCGGGCTCGTTACTTCTTCCTCTATTCCAAGACCTTTCGCCACGCCTTTGGCAAACACCGTTTTGCCTGCGCCCATATCGCCGCCGAGCAACACGACGTCGCCTGCGCGGAGCGTTTTAGCGTATTCACAGGCAAGTTTTTCCGTTTCTTCGCGGGAGCTTGTGATAATTTTCGGCATTATACCCTCCATTTTTTGAGGAAATTCGAAAGACGTTTGTAAAGGAGCAACGTCAACAGCGAAATTCCCGACGTTTTGATGAGATTGAACGCGACAATCAGCCAAAAGCTACCGTAGAACAGCGCGACACCGTCTGCTTTGAGGAAGAGCTCGCCGAAAATCGGAAAGGTGATAAAACGGTTGGCAAGGAGCGCCGCGCCCGTGCCGATAAAGCAAGCCGCGACCAAGCAGGGCACGACCCAACGTAAGCCTTTTTTATATTGATAGACGATAGCGGGGAATAAAATATACGCGCTCGTCGTCAGGATATTCGCGAGCTCGCCGACGATTGTGCCGCCGAGCATGCGCAGACATTCTTTGAGTACGCAAACTATCAAGCCCTCGACAGGACCGAGTAAAAAGGAGATGAGTAGCACGAACACGTTCCCGAAATCGAGCTGTAAAAAGCTGACGGGCGAGCCGGGAAACACGGGAAATTCAAGCAAGCTCACCGCGTAGGAAAGCGCGATAAACACGCCGATTAGCGCAAGCCGCTTGGCAGAAAAACGTTTTTTCAAATCGAGCTTTTTTTTCACGGGCTTTGCCTCTACCCGTTCCGTTGTTTGTTCTATCGTCTGTTCCATACTTTTTTCCTTTGTGTATTATTATAACAAATTTTTTATAAAAGCGCAAGAATTTTACACCCACTAACGAGCGCACGCGATTAGCCTTTTTTGATTTGTAACCAAATAAACAGCGCGACGAACACGACCATGCCCACCGCCGTGAGCGCGAGCTTGATTTTGCCCGCTTTCTTTTCGTCCATAGGCACGTACATTCTAAACCCGCAAACGGGACAAACCCCGTTTTTCATTTCCGACCGGCAACGTTTACAATGATAGACGGGCGTTTGCGGTGCGCCCATATATTCGTCCGTTTGATTTTCGGGTTCTTGTTCCGCGTTTTCCTCGCGTTCCGCCTCTTCGAGCGCGGCGCGCATCTCCGCTAAAACGCGTGCCTCTTCCGCTTTTTTCTCTTTTCTCGTTTGTTTTGCCATTGTTTTTCTCCTATACTAACGTTTCAAATACCCGCAACACCGAATCGATAAGCCTGCCCACAACACTGCGCCGCACGTCCTCGCTCGTCCGTTCTCGCGACAGCGCAAACGTTTCCTCGCAGTCGCGCCGAAGCGCGTCGATTGCCTCGCAACCCGAAAAATATACCGCGTTTTCGAAATGGTGATACAAGCTCCGATAATCTAAATTTATCGTGCCCACCACCGCGCTCTCGCCGTCGCAAAGCATACTCTTTGCGTGGATAAAACCGGGTGTATATTCATAGATACGCACCCCCGCTTTGATAAGAATCGCATAGTTGGCGCGCGTTAAGCGGTAGACCATTTTTTTGTCGGGTATGCCCGGCGTTACGATACGCACGTCTACACCCCGCATTGCCGCGTGGCAAAGAGAGGCGCGCAACAAATCGTCTAAAATCAGATAGGGCGTGAAAATCCAGACGGATTTGCTTGCGCGGTTAATCAAATCGATATACACCGCCTCGCCCGTGCTCAATCTATCCAGCGGCGAATCGTCGTAGGGCTGAATGCGCAATCCCTTTTGCGCCGCACCGCCCCCCGCTTGCGGTAAATACTCTTCTATGTTTTCCTTGTCTTTTCTAAACGCGTTCCAAAGATAAAAGAACATCTGCGTAAACGAACGCACCGCGCTACCCGTAATCCGCAAACCCGAATCTTTCCAATACCCGAACCGCTGTTTTTGCGCGATATATTCGTCGGCGAGATTAATCCCGCCCGTAAACGCCACCTTGCCGTCGATGACGAGGATTTTTCTATGGTCGCGGTTGTTCATTCGTACCGCGAAAAGGGGCACGACGGGATTGAAATTCAGGCATTTGATATTCTCGTGCAAGCCCTCTAAATATTTTTCATAATGCGGCGGCAACGTCATCATGCACCCGAAATCGTCGTAGATGATGCGCACCTGCACCCCCTGCATTGCCTTTTCCAACAGCATTTTGGATACCGTGCTCCACATCAACCCGTGCGCGATAATGAAATATTCAAGGAGTATGAATTTTTCCGCTTTTGCGATTTCCTCTAACATCACGGGGAACATTTCCTCGCCGCTTTTATAATAGGTTACCGTGCCGTCGTCAAACGCAGGATACCCACCGTAGGTCGTTAAATATTTGGAAATGGCGTCGCTACGCGTGCCCGTTTGCGGTTGGTGTTCGGCTTTTGCCGTTTCGTCCGTTTTTTCCGTGTTGCCGTAGCGGCGTGCGAGCGCCGCGCCGTTCGCGGTTTTTGAGGCTTGGATTTTTTTGTTCATTCGGCGCGTCGGTCTGCCCCTGCCGTTCATCATATACATCGGCACGCCGAACACGGGCGCGATTAAAATCACGATAATCCAATTCAGCTTGGACGAGGGTCTGTCATGCCCGTTGAGTATGGACAGCACGAACACGAGCTCTAACGCAAAAATTACGATTTGTAGCGCAAGCGCCGCTTGCGAATGATAGACGAGCAAATAGAACAAAACGCCAAAGCTCACAAGCTGCAACAACACCATAACGAGAAAGATAAAAAAACGGTTGTATAAAAAAGCCTTGTAGCTCCTGTCGTTTGCAACCGTACGTTCTATCCACCTTTTCTTTCTTGCGCTCAATTTTTTCATTATCTATATTATAGGCGTTTTTTGCCCTTTTGTCAACCGCCGAACGCTTTTTGAGTGCGGTTTTCACATTAAAATCATTTTTCACAAAAATTTTTTTATTTTTTCCCGCAAAACCGTTGACAAATATATTTTTTTATAGTATACTATAATCACTTAATAAAACTAAATCCTATTAAGGAAATTAAAAAAAGAGGTAGAAAAGTTATGAAAAAATTTGAGTGTAAGGTATGTCATTACGTTGCAGAGGGCGCAGCGCCCGAAGTATGCCCCGTTTGCAAGCAATCGGGCAAGTTCGAAGAAGTAAATCCTTTGAAAGGCACAAAGACGGAGGCGAATTTGGCGGCGGCGTTTGCAGGGGAATCGCAGGCGAGAAATAAATACACCTATTTTGCGAGCAAGGCAAGAAAGGAAGGGTTTGTACAAATCGCGGCGATTTTCGAAGAAACGGCGAAAAACGAGCAAGAGCACGCTAAAATCTGGTTCAAGCTGTTGAACGGCGGGGAAATCGGCTCGACGGCTGAAAACTTGCTTGCGGCGGCAGAGGGCGAGAACTACGAATGGACGGATATGTATTATGAATTCGCAAAAGTGGCTCGCGAAGAGGGTTTTGAAGAAATTGCAAAACTTTTCGACGGCGTTGCGGCGAT
>JAFTKT010000034.1 GCA_017453145.1 Clostridia bacterium | reverse complement strand
CGTCTGCGCAATCGCCTTTTCCGCGCTTTGGTAGAACTTATGTTTCAGGGCTGAAACGCGCGTAGACACCACCACCGTGTCCTCGTCGAACGGCGTTTCGCCCTCGACGATTTCCCGCTTAGCGTGCGCGAATAAGCCGTTGAATACCGTTTTTGCGTGCAAGCTTTCGCGTCTCGGAAGCGCAGGCACTTTCTGCGTCAATACAGGGTCGTCCTCGTCCGAAAAATCAATACTCAAATACCCCTTGTTCGCGAAATAGTAAATCATAGACGTAATATCTTCGCTATCCACCGTTCCGTCAATCAGTTTCCCCATTTGCATAGGGTCCATTTCGTCGGGGGCTTTGATATTCACAACGGAAATGATTTCCTCTTTGGAGGGCGCAAACAGCGCGAGCGCCACGCCGAGCGCAAGCACTAGCCCCGTGCCAAGCAAAATCTTCCACATCCCGTCCGTGAAAATCCGCGTTCTGGTATAGTCGTCAAGCACTCCGCCCCCAAACGTAGTTTGCAAGGTAATGCCCTCCGCCATATATTCCCCGTAGTAACCGTTATACACCACGTCCAAGCTCTTCGCCGTCAGGGCAAGCGTTTTTCCGTCCGCCGACAGACTTGCTTGCACGTCCGCCGTATTCCCGTTCGCGCCGTAGCCACCCGAATACACCTTGTAATCCGCCCCACCGATTGCCGCAGGGAAATGCACGGAAACGGATACGTTTTGCAAGGGCACGGACCAGCCGTAGCCGATTACGTCAATCAGCATTCCGTTTTCGAGCTCGTTGCCGCCGTGTTCAACGGTATAACGCACGGTATATTCCCATTCGTTGCCCTTTTCCGCGCCGCCCACGCAGTTGACGTCGATAAAATCGCTCATATCGGGGTTATCCTCGACGTAGAACGAGAACTCGTCGTTGCCCGTGCAAGACGCCGTAATATTCGTATACCGTGCCTTTTCAATGGGCAAGGAACGGTAGAACATTGTCAAGCCGTCGGCGAGGAATTTGACCTTGATTTTCTCCTCGATTTCGACCTTTCTGTTCTTGCGTATTGTCATTTCGACGCGATAACTACCGATTTCCAGCACGTCGCCGCGCGCGGCGGAAACGGGTTTCAATGCAACCCTGCCCCCTGCCAACGGAAAAATTACCGCGCAAAGGAATATAAAAAGGAGCAGAGCGGCTTTGCATATAAGCCGCTTTGTGTTTTGAATACGTTTCGTTTTCATCATTAGAATTGCACTTTCACGTTTTTGCGTTCTTCCGCGCTGTCCAGCTCGAAATAGGGGCGCTTTTTATATTCCTCACCCATGCGGCTCCCCACGATACTTGCAGGGAAGATTTCAAGCTTGGTATTAAACGCTTTCACCACGCCGTTATAATAGCGACGGGAGCTTTCCAGCTCGCCCTCAATCGATTTGAGCTGACCTTGCAAATCAAGGAAATTCGTGTTCGCTTTCAAATCGGGATAGCTTTCCGCAACCGCCGAAAAGAAAGTGCGGAGGGAATTCGTCAAGCCGTTTTCCGCGTCCACCTTTTCCGCAGGCGTTTTCGCGCTCATAGCGATATTACGCGCCGCCACAACCTCTTTGAGCGTTTCGCTTTCGTGCTTGGCAAAGCCCTTGACCGTTTCTACGAGGTTGGGAATTAAATCGTAGCGTTTTTTCAAAAATACGTCGATAGTCGCCCACGCCTCTTCCACTCTGTTTTTCAGGCGTACGAAATCGTTACGCGTGCCAATCCACCAAGCAATCAACGCGATTATCAAAATCACGACGACAATCGCCGCGATAATGCCTATCCAACCGCCTACACTGATAAGTAAAGAATTTAACATACCTTTTTCTCTCCTTTTTTGAGATATTTCGTAGTTTTATTATACTACGCGCACGCGCAAAAGTCAACAATTTGAAAGAAAAAAATTTTTGGGCGCAATGTTTTCACAAGGCTTGACGAGAAAAAACGGACTTTCCTTTGCAGGAAAATCCGTTTTTTTAACCCCTCAATTATTCCGCGCGTCTGCTTTTGAGCCAAAGCACGCCGTCGGTAATAAACGGCGAAAGAATGAGCCAAAGCGCCGCAAGTGCGATTAACGAATAGACGATAATCGAACCAACCGTTCTCGCGCCCGCAAATACCTGCGAAACGAGGTTGAGGTCGAACAGCCCGAACAAGCCCCAGTTGATTGCACCGACTATAACCAAAATATAAGCAACAATATTGATTATTCGCATAATTTTCCCTCCTGCAAGCAGTATGCCCCGCTTTTCGGGATTTATGCAAAACTATTATTCGGTGCGGAGCGCAATCACAGGGTCTTTCTTCGCCGCCGCAGAAGCAGGGATTAAGCCGCTAATCAGCGTGAGCACAACGCTGACGGTTACCATGATACAAGCGGACGCAATCGGGAGCGCGGCAAGCGTGGAAATGCCCGTGAGCGCGCCCAAAATCGCATTGACACCAAACTGCAAAAGATAGGTAACGACTACGCCGAACACGCCCGACGTAAGCCCGATAATAAACGTTTCGGCGTTGAAAAGATTTTTGATGTCTTTCTTTCTCGCACCGAGCGAGCGCAATACGCCGATTTCTTTGGTACGCTCCACCACCGATACGTAGGTGATAATCCCTATCATCACGGACGAAACGACGAGCGAGATTGCCGTGAATGCCACGAGCACGTAGGTAATCGCGTTGAGAATGGTTTCCACCATCGTCATCATCATACCCACCGTGTCGGTATACTTGACTTGGTCGCCCGTTTCGTGTTCGTCGTTCCATGTATCCAGCCACGACACAATCTGTTCTTTGGAATCGAAATCGTCGGTGTAAATTTCAATGGAATTCACGGTATCCTTGCCGCCAATCGCGCGAATCGCGGAATCGCCGTAGAGGAAATAATACCCCGCAAGCGCGTCCGCCGCGCCGTTCTCCTCGCCGCCCATTGCGTCGCCCGTGATATAGTATTCCACAAGATTTTCCGCCGCAGGCTTACAGGTCTGCAAAAACGCCATAAGCTCGCCGATTTTCTGCATATATTCAGGCGTGCCTTGCGTAAGCGCGGCAAGCTCTTGCACGAGCACGCCGAACTTGTTCGCGCTGCCCGATTGCTCCGCAACCGTTTTCGCGAGCTTGGAGTCGACGTTCTTTGCAAGATATTCGTTGCATGCCTGCTCCGTCAAATACAAACCGCTCGTCAAACAACCGTAGTTGTAGCCGTCTTTGAGCCGCAACACCCCCGAAATCGTGAGCAGTTTCCCCTCTTCGCCGTCCTCGCCCAGCTCCGCACGGGTTTTCTCGTAGTCGTATAAATAAGACGAGGTGGGTGCGGCAGGCGTATAGACGGCGTCGTTATAATTAAGCATAAACTGCTTGCCGACGACTTTATCAAAGCCTATCATCGTCTCGTAATCTTCCGCGTCCTCCACGTCCTCGCCCTCTTGCGGGAACAACGCCAAAAACTCCTTTTCTCCGATAAAGCCGAGCTGTGCGAGCGTTAAGTCGGTTACGTCGTTATTCGTACCTACGACAAGCACCGCCTCGTTCACCGTTTCAGGGAAATGCCCTTCGATTACGTCGTATTGCGAGAGCACGTAGTCGCCGTATTTATCGCTTGTAACGTCCGTCGTGCCGGGCATTTTGCCGTAGACGCTACCCAAGTAATCGACGAGATAGGCAAGGCTCGCGTATTTTTCCTCCTGTTGCGTGAGTTGGAACGTATAATACGCTTTGAGCTCGGACAGGGACATTACCTTTTCGACGGTCGAGCCGTTTTCTTGGACCTGAACCTCCGTGTAAAGGTTGTTCGATAAGGACATGCCCGTGCCGTAGACGATTGCCGTGTACCATTCCTCGTCCATAGATTCTAAATATTCGATATACTCGTCCGAGAGGTTGTTATTCACCGTCATGCCCTGCGCGATATTCGTGAGGAAAGAATTGACGTAGACCCTGTCGCCGATTTTATCGAGGTCGGGCATATCCGTTGCTGCGGTCATACCCGACATAATCGCCTCGACGTTCAAGGTCGTTTCCGTGATTTCAAGGGGATAGGACGAAAGCATATCCTCTTGCGTTTTCTTGATATAACCGTTAAAGCCGTTGGAGAGCGCGAGCACCAAGCACACGCTGATAATCCCGATACTGCCCGCCACCGACGTAATCGCCGTTCTGCCCTTTTTGGTGGCAAGATTGCGCGCCGAAAGCCCGAGCGACGTTGCAAACGACATCGAGGAGCGTTCCTTTTTCTTGGGTTTTTTCTCCTTCTTATTTTGCTTGGACGGGACTTGCAGAGCAGTTTCCGTCTTTTTGGGCTGTAAGCGGAACGTTTCCTGACAAAGCGGACAGGTAAACGAACCGCCCTGCTTGGAATCCACGCCGCAAAGCCTTAAAAACCCGCCGCACTTGGGACAATGCGCTTCCACGTCTAAACTTTCGCCCGTTTGGCTTTCGGGCTCGGCGTTTTCCTCCGTGCCGTCGTAGGGGTTGGAGTCGGATACCACCAAGCCGTCTTGTAAACGCACGATACGCGAAGAATACCGCTCGGCGAGCTCGGGGTTGTGCGTTACCATAATCACGAGCCGCTCGCCCGCAATTTCACGGATAAGCTGCATAATCTGTATGCTTGTCGTCGTATCGAGCGCGCCCGTCGGCTCGTCGGCGAGCAAAATTTCGGGGTTATTGACAAGCGCGCGGGCGATTGCCACACGTTGCATTTGTCCGCCCGAGAGCTGGTTGGGGCGTTTGTGCATTTCCTTTTTCAAACCCACTTTAATCAGCGCCTCTGCCGCACGACGACGACGTTCGCCTTTCGAAACGCCCCCTATCGTGAGCGCAAGCTCCACGTTCCCCAGCACCGTTTGGTGCGGGATTAAATTATACGACTGAAAAACGAACCCAATTCTGTGATTTCGATAGGTATCCCAATCGTGGTCCTTATAATTTTTGGTGGATACGCCGCAAATGACAAGGTCGCCCGACGTGTAGTGGTCCAAACCGCCGACAATGTTCAAGAGGGTGGTTTTTCCGCAACCCGACGCGCCGAGCACGGACACGAACTCGTTCTTGCGGAAACGCAAGGACACGCCGCGCAGGGCGTGCACGACGTTCCCCGCCGTTACGTAGTCCTTTTTTATGTTTTTGAGCTGTAACATATTTATTCTCCTATAATGGGTTTGTTTTTTACTTTACTTTTTACCAGCGCAACGAATTGTTCCGTGAGCGCGCACATTTGCTCGAAATTTTCCTCGCCGAACTCCTCGACCAGCCTGCCGACGAACTGCTTGCAGTTTTGAATATCCGTCGCGTATTCGTCTAAAATTTCCGTCGAAAGCTCCACGTAGGCTATCTTTTTATCCGATTTGTCGCCAACGCGCTTAACTACGCCCTGTTCCTCCAAACGATTGACGATTTGCGAAACTGCCGAACGGGTGATGCCGAGCCGCTTTGCGATTTGCGTGGAAATTAGGTGCTTGCCCTCCGCTTTCGCCGCCGCCACCTCGCTCAAAAGCCGCAATTCCGTTTTATTGAAATGCGTTTTTCCGTCCGCGAACACGATTTCGTCCCGTTGGCGAATCAGCTTGAAAATCTTCGTTAAATATTCCTGATTTTTGCTTTCGTTTATCATACGTTTTCTCCTGCGTTCTTTACCCTATTATTATACCCTGTTTTACAGTTTTGTCAAGCGGAAAACAATATATATTTTCCCTTTTCACCGTTTTTTCATTTTCTCGCCCTTCTTTACTTGTCAAATACGACGAAAAATGCTATAATGTTACAAAGAGGTGAAAAAATGAACGGACAAATACAAGCATTAACGGACTTTTTGAAAAACTCGCTCACGGCGTATCACGCAAAGGACAACGCCAAGCGCGAACTGCTTGACAAGGGCTTTGTCGCACTCTCGGAAAGGGAAGATTTCGAGCTCGCGGAGGGCGGAAAATATTTTGTAGAACGGGGCGCAAGTCTAATTGCGTTCACCGTTGGGGGCTTGGACCGCTTTTCCTATAAAATCGTCGCCTCGCACGTCGATTCCCCCGCACTCAAACTCAAAGAAAATCCTTTGAAAAAGACGGAAAATTGCGTATCGCTCAACGTCGAGACCTACGGTGGCGGCGTTTGGTATTCTTTCTTCGACCGCCCTTTGAAGATTGCAGGCAGAGTTGTGAAAAGCGAAAACGGACGGGTCTACGCCCAAACGGTCGAATCCCCGTATACGGTAACCATTCCCTCGCTTGCGGTGCACCAAAACAGAGGCGTGAACGAGGGCTTTGCCGTCAACGCGCAAATCGACCTTTTGCCCCTTTTGTCGATTGCGGGCAACGAGAGCGAATGGCTCGAACAAATTGCGGGAGAAGAGAGTGTCCTTTCCCACGATTTATTCGTCGTGAACGCGGACATGCCCTACACGTTCGGGGTAAAAAACGAATTTCTTGCCTCGCCGCGTATCGATAATCTGACAAGCGTTTTCGCAAGCCTTGACGCGCTTGCAAACAAAGCGGACAGCGAAGGGATTTGCGTTGCCGCGCTCATGCACCACGAAGAAGTGGGCAGTCATTCCACGCAAGGCGCAGGCGGCGATTTCCTTGAAAACGTTTTGCGGCGCATTGCCTACGCGCTCCGTTTTGACGATAACGAGTTTTACAAGGCGCTCGCCTCCTCGTTCTTCCTGTCTGTGGACAACGCGCACGCGTTGCACCCCAACCACCCCGAAAAGAGCGACCCCACGAACAAAACCTTGCTCGGCGGTGGCGTCGTCATTAAATCGCATGCAGGCGGGGCGTATATCACCGACGGCATATCTTCTGCCGCCGTCAAAACGGTATTCGAAAAGGCAGGCGTTTCCTATCAAAGCTTTTTTAACCGTTCGGACGCGCGCAGCGGCTCGACGCTCGGCGTTGCCGCGCTCACAAGGCTCGGTATGGCAGGCGCGGACGTGGGGCTTGCACAGCTGGCTATGCACTCCGCTTGCGAGTGTTTCGCGCTCTCCGATTATGCGGAGCTTGTCAGCGGCTTGACCGCGTTCTATTCCTCCGATTTTATCGCGGAAAGCGACGGGTTTACCATTCGGTAATTACGAAAACGCGATTTATTGAAAACAAAAAAAACTCCGCTCGAACAGCTGTTCGAGCGGGAATTTTTTGTTTGAAATTAGAGTTCTGCGAAATACTTAATCGTTCTAACCATTTGGCTGGTATACGAGTTCTCGTTATCATACCAAGAAACGACTTTCACAAGCGTCGTGCCATCGCCCATAGGCATGCACTTCGTTTGCGTTGCGTCGAAGAGCGAACCGTAGGTGATGCCGATAATATCGGACGAAACGATTTCCTCTTCCGTGTAGCCGAAGGATGCCGACGCCGCCGCTTTCATCGCCGCGTTAACCGTCGCCGCATCAACCTCGCCCTCGCAAACCGCAACAAGTTGCGTAAGCGAACCGGTGGGAACGGGAACGCGTTGTGCGCAACCGTCAAGCACGCCGTTGAGTTCGGGAATAACAAGCCCGATAGCCTTTGCCGCACCCGTCGAGTTGGGAACGATATTGACAGCCGCTGCTCTCGCACGACGAAGGTCGCCTTTTCTGTGCGGTCCGTCAAGCACCATTTGGTCGCCCGTGAACGCGTGAATCGTCGTCATATACCCTTTCTTAATCTTGCTGAGCTTGTTAAGCGTATTCGCCATAGGCGCAAGACAGTTGGTGGTACAGGACGCCGCCGAAATAATCGTGTCCGCTTTCGTGAGCGTCTTTTCGTTTACGCTGTATACAATCGTGGGAAGGTCGTTGCCCGCAGGAGCGGAAATAACGACTTTCTTTGCGCCCGCCTTGATGTGCGCTTCGCTCTTTGCTTTCGAGGTATAGAAACCCGTACATTCGAGCACTACGTCGACATCGAGCGCCGCCCAAGGGCAGTTCACCGCGTCTTTTTCTGCGTAAATCTTGATTGTTTTGCCGTTTACGGTAATCGTGCCAGCCTCGTCGTCAGCCGAAACCGTGTCGCCGAGCGCATATCTGCCCTGCGCGGAATCGTATTTCAAGAGGTGAGCGAGCATCGAGGGGCTCGTCAAGTCGTTGATTGCGACTACGTCATAGCCCTCTGCACCGAACATCTGTCTGAACGCAAGGCGTCCGATACGACCGAAACCGTTAATTGCAACTTTTACGTTTGCCATAAATACTATCCTCCAAGTATAAAAAATTTTTAATTGTTCCTATTTTTAGGCGAGCGGAAAAATTTGGCTCTTTGCTCGTCCGTGTAATATTCTACCATACTTTTCGACTTTCGTCAATGATTTTGAGCAATAGTTGCAAAAATTATTTAGAAAAAGTCTTAATTTTTTATTCTTTCTCTTTTTTTGCCTGTTCACGGATTGACAAAGCTCGCTTTTTATTATATAATGTATATATCAACACGAAAACGGAGAATAATTATGGCTAAAAAAGATAAAAAACAAGCACAAACTCTCCCTTGCTCGTTCGACGGCAAAGCAGGCGGACAATTCGGCACGGCGATTTTAGCGCTTTTTGCGCTCATTTTGCCCCTACTCCCTGCGGGCGGACTGTACGTGCTTTCCCTCTCCGTCTACGAGCTTGTTTCAGCGGAAATTCTTCTCGTTATTCAAATCGCAATGTACGTGTTTGCAGGGTTCTTCCTTTTGCTCGGACTTGCTTGGGCAAGCGTCGTCCTCACGCGTTGGAAAACCCGTCATACCCTGATAGGCGGTAACCGTCTGCGTTTCACGGGCAAGACGTATTCCCTTTGGGGCAATTATATCAAGTGGTTATTCTTGACGGTGTTTACCGTGCTTATCTACGGATTTTGGGTGGGAATTAAGTTCCAACAATGGAAACTTTCGCACACGGAAGTAATCGTTGAAGACAAAGCGCAACCGCTTGCAAATGCTTTGCAGACGGGTCTGCCGACAGGTTTCCCCATGCCGCAAGCAGGCGCACCCGCCGAGCAACCGTTCGGGTTTTATCCCCCGTTCCCTTTCTATCCGCCTTTTCCTTATGGAAATCCGCAAAACCCGCAAAATCCACAAAAAACACAAAATTCAGATAATTAAATAACGACGGTAAAGGCGGTTGCAAGCAACCGTCTTACTTCTTGGAGTAGGACATGGAACGCACGAAAAAGCCGGATTTTACAAACGGCAAGGTTCTTAAAAACTTAATCTTTTTCGCAATCCCTATGGCGATTGCCGCTTTATTGCAAATGCTTTTCAACGCCGCAGACGTGGCGATTGTCGGGCAATTCGGCGGTTCGGAATATCAGGCGGCGGTGGGTGCAACGAGCTCCACCGTCCATATTATTGTCAACTTATTTATGGGCGTGGCAATCGGAGCGAACGTCGCAATGGCAAACGCCGTCGGTGCAAAGGACGAGCCAAGACAGCAAAAAGTCGTGCACTCCTCTATCGCGTTGGCACTCGTCAGCGGCTTTATTATTTTATTCGCGGGTTGGTTTTTGAGCCGTCCCATTCTTTCGGCAATCAAAACCCCGTCTGAAATTATCGATTATTCCGTCGTATATATGCAAATTTATTTCTTGGGCGCGCCCGCTATGATGGTATATAATTTCGGTGCGTCCGTACAACGTGGCGTCGGCGAAACGAAAAAGCCCGTGTATTATCTTCTCGTCGCGGGGATACTGAACGTTCTCATCAACGCCGTTACCGTCATTTTCTTGCACCTGCACGTCATCGGCGTTGCGCTCGGCACGACCGTTTCGCAATACCTCGCGGCGGCGTGGTTGCTTTTTGATTTGTTCAAGGCAAAAGACGGCTCGAACTTTTCGCCTAAAAAGCTACGTTTCCACGCAAAGGAAACGAAAACAATCCTCGTCATCGGTTTGCCTATGGGGCTCAGCAGCTGTTGCTTTTCCCTTGCGAACCTGCTCGTGCAGTCCTCCGTCAACGCGTATGGGGAGCTGGCGATTGCGGGCAATACCGTCGCCTCGAATCTCGGACAAATCGGCGACGCATTCGCCTCGTCCGTTGAAAAATCCGTCGTTACCATCGTCGGACAGAATATGGGCGCGAAAAAGCCCGAACGTTTGCACCGCATCATCGGCGCGGGACTCGTCGCCTGCGCGACCTGTCAAACAGTCTTGGGCACGCTGTTATTCCTGTTCGGCAACTATATTTGTATGATATATAACGCCGACCCCGTCGTCATCGAATGGGCGCTCAAACGCTTGGGTATGATAGAAACCCTGCATATTTTAACCTGCGGCATGTATATCTTCGGCGGCGCGTTGCGCGGCATGGGCTATTCCTTTTTCCCCATGTTCATCAATCTTTTCTTCTCCTGCATTTGCCGCATACTCTACCTCGTGTTCATCTACGCCGCTATGCCCGTGCAAACGATACAGGCAGTGTATCTCGTCTATCCCGTAACGTGGATACTTGCCAGCGCCTTTCAAGCCCTGTTCTACTTCGTTTGCGTACGCAAAGAAAAACGCGCGCACGCCTACCATTCCGCCTTTCAAAATTACGTCTGATTGCCCCTATATCAGCAATCTACGAAATTTTTGTCGAATTTTGTATCTTTTCCTTTCCGTTGCTTGACAAAACGCCGCTGCTATTATATAATTGTCATAATAAAATATGACAAAATGGGGCGACGTTATGAAAAAACACGTTTTGTACAATCCCGTTGCAGGAAACGGCAAGGGTAGGTTACAAGCAAAAACGCTTGCAGAGAGATTGGGCGTAGAGAGCACGGTGCTTTGCGACGTGCGAGAAATCGAGGACTACGCGGAATTTTTCGCGCAGCTTGAACGGGAGGCAGAAGTGCTCGTATGCGGAGGCGACGGCACGCTCAACCGTTTCGCCAATAACGTCAAGGGGCTTGCAATCACGCAAAAGCTTTTCTATTACGCGGCAGGCAGCGGCAACGATTTTTTGCGGGACGTCGAGCACGACGACGGACTCGTCGAGCTTGCGCCTTATCTCGCCAATTTACCCACCGTTTCGGTGCAGGGCAAGGAATACTCCTTTCTCAACGGCGTGGGCTACGGTATCGACGGCTACTGCTGTGAAATCGGCGACAAGCTCCGCGCAGAAAAGCCGAGCGAGCAAATCAATTACACAAGCATTGCCGTCAAGGGCTTGCTGTTTCATTACAAGCCGACGAATGCAACGGTGCTCGTAGACGGTAAGGAATATTTTTTCAAAAAGGTCTGGCTTGCGCCGACTATGAACGGACGGTACTATGGCGGCGGCATGCTCCCTGCCCCCGAACAACGCCGAGAAAGCAACAAGATTTCGGTGATGATATTTCACGGCACGGGCAAACTCAAAAGCCTTCTCTTGTTCCCCTCTATTTTCAAGGGCGAGCACGTGAAAGACATCAAGCATATCTCCGTTTTAGAGGGTAACGAGATAACGGTGCGCTACGAACAGCCGCGCGCTCTGCAAATCGACGGCGAAACGGTTTTGAACGTTTCCGAATACACCGCAAGAAAGTAAATACGTCGTTTTGGCTCAAAATAACCAACGCCCCGCCGAAAATCGGCGGGGCGTTTCGATTATGTTTCAAACGCGTATTTAGTTGAGGTTGGTCGTTTCGCCGCGGTCTTCGGGGAACATAGTACCTGCGGGAATCACGGGCAAAATCAAGGGATTGATAAACGAGTTTGCCGTGAGTGCGCTGACTGCCGCGCGGAGATAGGGATATACGATTTCCGTCATATTGATGACGAGGTCTTGCTTATCCATATCGTCGTTGACGTCCTCTGCCTCGAACACGCCCACAAGACGCGCTTTCACGTTAAAGGGTTTGGGGGATTCTTCGGTGGATTCCACTTTCACTTCCAAAGCCAAAAACCAAAGCTTGTCGTTTTCCTGCACTCTGCGCACGGTACGGGAGAATTGCGGTTTGATTTCAAATTTCGTATCCTTGTCCATTTTGATACGGTTCATTGTGTAGGAAAGTTCTTCGGCAGTAATGCCTCTTAATGCGTATTTCATAAAAAACACCTCTTTTTCATAAATATAGATTTATTATACCACGATTTCACTCGTTTGTCAAGGTATATGTAAACGTATTTTCGCGATTATAAACGATATTTATGAAATATTTTATTCAAAAAACGAGAAACCGCCGTTTGCTTGTTCACAAACGGCGGTTGCTTTATAGGGTTTTACTCTTTTTTATTTTACCAAACGACAACTTCGCCCTGCTCGTTATAATGCCAATAATTCCCCGACACACTCGGCGTCGTTTCGCTATAATAATATCTCGTTGCATTCGTTAAGCTTTCATTACGGCTCTCAATACTTATTTCCGCCCAATCAGTCGCCGTTCCTTTATAATATACTTTTGTTAAGCTATCGCAATAAGAGAACGCATATTCACCGATAGAAGTTATACTGTTTGGAATAACAATACTCGCTAAGCTACCGCACTCATAGAACGCAGACCCTGCAATGATTTTTGTATCGTTATGAATGGTATAACTGCTTAAATCTTTGCTTTTTGTTTCAATCAAAGCAAAATAATCGTTTGTTTTGCTTCCTAAATATTTTGCATTACCGTATTCGTTAAATTGCAATTTACTGCACCCATAAAACGCCATTCCGCCAATAGAAGTTACGCTGTCGGGAATAACAATGCTCGTTAACTCACTGCAATTTTTGAACGCAGAAGAACCGATAGATATTACACTCTCTCCTATCGTTACACTCTTCAAACTATAACAACTTTGGAACGCAACTGCACCGATAGAAGTTACACTGTCCCCTATCGTTACACTCGTTAAGCCTTCGCAATCATAGAACGCGTAAGCGCCAATAGAAGTTACGCTATCGGGAATGGCAATACTCGTTAAATTCCAATACGCATAGAACGCATAATTTGCAATAATTTTTGTATTGTTATGAATAATATGACTGCTGAAATTTTTGTTTTTTGTTTCAATCAAAGCAAAATAATCGTTTGTTTGACTTCCTAAATATTTCCCGTTCTCGTATTCGCTAAATTGCAAACTACTGCAACCATTGAACGCATCTTCGCCGATAGATGTTACACTTTCAGGAATAAGAATGTTAATCAAGCTACTGCAATTAGCGAACGCAGCAAAGGCGATAGATGTTACACGGTCTGGTATTATTACGCTCGTCAAGCTACTGCATCCAGCAAAAGCATTGTCGCCAATTTTTGTAACCGCCACGCCTTGATATGTTTCGGCAATGCGTACCCTTGTTGCCGTGCCTGTGTAGTCTTTAACTTGCGCCGTGCCGTCAGACAAGATTTCGTATACAACGCCTGCGGTTGCTCCAACAAGCTCCTTGCAAACGGAACACTCGCCCGAGCTTTCGACAGTATGTGCCTGTTTATCTTTAACTTCTTCGCAAACGTCGCACTCCAACCAATGCTCGGAATTGTCGAACGAATATTCCGTCGCCCATCTGTGGTCTTCATACGCGCCTTGTCGCCATTCAATCGAATTACAAGACGAGCATACTCGATAAAGCAATCTATTTTCGCAACTTACGTTTTCTGTGGTAAAATTCGTCCACTCGCCAAATGTATGTACGTGCTTATCGGGCATTACGATTGTTTGTGTAGTGCTGTCCGTAAACGTGATTTTCAAATCACCGTTTTCGTCGTATTCTACTTTTTCAATTCCAACGCCGTCCTTTCCGTCTTCGCCTTTTTCACCTTGTGCGCCCGTGTCGCCTTTCTCGCCTTTTTCACCCTGCGCGCCCGTGTCGCCTTTTTCGCCTTTCTCACCCTGCGCGCCCGTATCGCCTTTTTCTCCTTTTTCGCCCTTTTCACCCTGCGCGCCTTTGTCGCCCTTTTCGCCTTTCTCACCTTGCGCGCCCGTGTCGCCTTTGTCGCCCTTTTCACCCTGCGCGCCCGTGTCGCCTTTCTCGCCTTTTTCACCTTGCGCGCCCGTGTCGCCTTTGTCGCCCTTTTCACCTTG
>JAFTKT010000033.1 GCA_017453145.1 Clostridia bacterium | reverse complement strand
GTCATTGCCTCGAATTTCTGTTTCGTGAGCGTGATGTCAAGGTGTTGAGGACCTTCCGCGCTCATGGAAATGAAGGGCAAGTTCACGTTGGTAGAGTTCATACCCGAAAGCTCGATTTTCGCTTTCTCCGCCGCCTCTTTCAAGCGTTGCATTGCCATTTTGTCTTTGGACAAATCCAAGCCCTTGTCTTTTTTGAATTCGTCGACGAGGTATTGCATAATCTTATTATCCCAGTCGTCGCCGCCGAGCTTGGTATCGCCGTTGGTCGCAAGCACTTCGAATACGCCGTCGGAAATTTCCAAAATGGAAACGTCGAACGTACCGCCGCCCAAGTCGTAAATCATGACCTTGCCGCCCTTGTCCTTATCCAAACCGTAGGCAAGCGCCGCCGCCGTCGGCTCGTTGATAATCCGGAGCACGTTCAAGCCCGCGATTTTACCCGCGTCTTTGGTCGCTTGGCGTTGCGAGTCGGAGAAATACGCGGGACAGGTGATAACCGCCTCCGTGATTGTTTGCCCTAAATACGCCTCTGCGTCCGCTTTGAGCTTTGCGAGCGTCATTGCGGAAATTTCCTGCGGGGAATAATCCTTGTCGTCAATCTTAACCTTATAATCAGAGCCCATATGTCTTTTAATTGAAATCACCGTCTTGTCGGGGTTGGCAACCGCTTGACGTTTTGCCGCTTGCCCCACGACGCGCGAGCCGTCCTTTTGGAAAGATACGACGGAGGGAGTTGTTCTACCGCCCTCTGCGTTCGCAATAACAACGGGCTCGCCGCCTTCCATAACGGCGACGCACGAGTTGGTCGTTCCTAAATCGATACCGATAACTTTTCCTGCCATAATTTTTTACACTCCTTTGTTTTTGCGGCGATTTTTGCGCCGTCTTAATTCGTTTACAATTATATGTAACCAAAGCGAAAGCGCATTAAACAAAATTTAACAAAAAAATTTCGCCCGAATTTTATTTCGAGCGAATTTCTTGTTTTTATCGGAAAAACCGTCAATAATTCCACACTACCTCGCGATTTAAGTTATTCCAAGTTTCATGCCAACCGTCGGGCTTTTTTGCCGCCTTGCAGTAAAGAGTCAGTTTTCCGCAACCGTCAAACGCCTTTTCGCCGATATATTCAACGCTTTTTGGAATAATCACAGCCGTCAAACTCGCGCTATCCTTGAACGCGCTTGCGCTAATCACCGTTACGCCGTCGGGAAGAACAATACTCGTTGCTTTCGTCATACCGCTGAGCGCGAGTGCGGCGATTACTTTCGTATCCTCGTGAATTTCAGAGCATTCGTAATCATATTTTGCCTTTCCCATTAACGCCAAATAGGGGTTTTTCTCGTTGCCCAAATATGCCCCATTCTCGTATACGTTATATTGCAAATTCGGACATTCTCTAAACGCCATTTCTTCGATAACGGTCGAAATCCCCTCCGCAAGCTCCACGTTCGTCAGTTTTGTACAACCGTTAAAGGCGCGATTGCCGATTATTTCTACGTTCTTCGGAACACAGATATTCGTTAAACTTACGCATTCATTAAAGGCACTACGCCCAATCCCCGTTAGACTGTCGGGCAGGGTAACCACAAGCGAAACGCAATAGGCAAACGCCTCGTCGCCAATCGTTTTCAAACCGTTTGGAAGTTCCACGCTCGCTAATTTGGCACAATATTTGAACGTTTCCTTTTCGATTGCCGTAATCTTGCTCGGAATACGGATACTTGTCAGAGCCTTGCAACCGAAAAACGCACCCTCGCCGATTTTTACAAGGCTTTCGGGCAACTCAACGTTTGTGAGCGGCTCACAATTCAAAAAAGCGTCGTCCCCGATTGTGTGCAATTCGTCGGGGAGCATAGCGTTCGCTAAAAGCAAGCAATCGTAAAAGGCGGCTTTTCCTATCGATTTCACACTTTCGGGAATAACGATACCCGTCAAGCTACTTTCTTTGAACGCCTCGTCCGCAATTTCCGTAACGGGCAAATCGTTATAGGTCGGCAAAATGCGTACCCTGCCATTTGTTGTCTGACAGCCGACCACCTTTGCGTGGTCGCCCGCCGCCTCGTATTGCACAGGCTCGGTATTACCCGAAAACGCCGAGCAAATCAAGCACTCGCCCTCTTCGTCCAAGACGTGCGCGCCCTCGTTAATCACTTTATGACATTCGCTACATTCCTGTTTATGATGCGTTTTGTCATAATATGTCCTAAGCGTGTGCGTATGTCCGTTATTTTTATTATAGTTTGCCGTTTCCCAGCACTCTACCGCAAAGATAATTGCGCCGTTCAAGACGACTAGCCCTACGATAGCGGAAATGAGAATAATCAGAAACTTTTTCATAAATCCCCTCTTAAAGTCTTACAAGCTTTCAAGTTGGGCGACGCATTTCGCTTTCATATCGCGGTATTTTTCCACCTTTTCGCGTTCGGCGTCTACGAGCTTTTGCGGCGCGCGGGAAACGAAGTTTTCGTTCGCGAGCTTGCTTTCCGCTCTTTGGATTTCGCCGTCAATACGTTCAACTTCCGCAAGCAATCTCGCCTTTTCTTTTTCAATATCCACAAGCTCGCCGAGCGGTACGTAGATTTGCGCAATTTCGGTAACCGCCGAAACGGTCTTGCCCTCCACCTCGCTCGCGCTATCAATCAGCGTAAGCTCGCTCGCGCCCGAAAGCTTGACGATACAGTCTTTATTCAACTGCAACAGCCGCTTGTTCTCCGTCGCGATATACAGCTCCACTTTTTTCGAGGGCGGGCAATCCGCGTCCTTTTTCATAGCGCGCACCGCTTTGATAATCTCCATAACCCCCTCGAACGCTTTCGCCTCTTTTTTATACGCAAGACGATAATTATAGCGCGGGAAATCGGCTACCATGATGCTACCGCTCGTATTCGGCAAGTTTTGGAAAATTTCCTCCGTAACGAACGGAATGAACGGGTGCAACAGTTTGAGCGCGTTTTCCAAAACGAAACAAAGCACGCCGAGCGCGTCTGCTTTTCTGCTCTCGTCCTCGCCGTAGAGCGCGGGTTTGGAAAGCTCGATATACCAATCGCAGAAATCGTCCCATACAAAACTCGTCGCAAGCTCGCTCGCCACACCCAGCTCGTAGCGGTTCAAATTCGTCGTTACCTCGCGAATACAGTTTTCCAGCTTGCTGATAATCCATTTATCCGCAGGCGCAAGCTTGACCTTGTCGATTTGCGGTATTTTCTTGCCCTCCGCGTTCATAAGCACGAAACGGGAGGCGTTCCAAAGCTTGTTGATAAAGTTACGGCAGGATTCTACTTTCGTATCCGAATACCGCGTATCGTTACCGGGTGCTACGCCCGTAAGCAAGGACAGGCGCAAGGAGTCCGCGCCGTATTTTTCAATGACTTCGAGCGGGTCGATACCGTTGCCGAGAGATTTGCTCATCTTTCTGCCCTGCTCGTCGCGGATAATGCCGTGAATAAGCACGTCGCGGAAAGGGACTTTGCCCGTATGCTCTATTCCCGAGAAAATCATTCTCGACACCCAGAAGAAAATGATGTCGTAGCCCGTTACGAGCACGTCGGTAGGATAGAAATATTTATAATCTTCCGTTTCTTCGGGGAAACCGAGCGTCGAGAACGGCCAAAGCGCGGAAGAGAACCACGTGTCGAGCACGTCCTCGTCCTGACGGATATTCGAACTGCCGCACTTGTCGCAAACCGTCGGGTCGTCCTTGCTGCAAATCACCGCGCCACAATCCTTGCAATACCAAACGGGTATGCGGTGTCCCCACCAAAGCTGACGGGAAATGCACCAGTCGCGCACGTTTTCCATCCAATTATAATAGATTTTCGTGAACCGTTCGGGCACAAATTTAACTTTATTGCGCGACACCGCGCTAATCGCAGGCTTTGCCAGCGGCGACATTTTAACAAACCATTGTTTAGAGACAATCGGCTCGACCGTCGCATGGCAACGGTAACAATGCCCCACGTTATGCGTGTGCGCCTCGATTTTCACGAGATTGCCCTTCTTTTCCAAATCGGCAACCACCTGTTTTCTCGCCTCGTATCTATCCAAGCCCGCATATGCCCCCGCTTGCTTGTTCATAGTACCGTCGTCGTTCATCACACGGATAATCGGGAGCGCATGCCGAGTTCCTACCTCAAAGTCGTTCGGGTCATGAGCAGGCGTAATTTTTACGCAACCCGTACCGAATGCAGGGTCGACGTATTCGTCCGCTACGACGGGGATTTCGCGCCCCACGAGTGGCAACGTGAGCGTTTTACCCACGAGATTTTTATAGCGTTTATCGTCGGGGTGCACCGCCACCGCCGTATCGCCCAGCATCGTTTCGGGGCGGGTGGTTGCGACGATTACCTCCGTCGAGCCGTCCGTTGCGGGATAGCGCAAATGCCAGAAATGCCCGTTTTCTTCGGCGTATTCGACTTCGGCGTCGGAAAGCGCGGTCTTACAGCACGGGCACCAGTTGATGATGCGGTCGCCCTGATAAATCAAGCCCTTTTCATAGAGATTGACAAACACCTCGCGCACGGCGCGGGAGCATTTCTCGTCCATCGTAAAGGCTTGGCGCGACCAGTCGCAAGACGTGCCCATTTTGCGCTGTTGGAGCATAATACGGTTGCCGTATTGTTCTTTCCATTCCCAAGCGCGTTTCAAAAAACCGTCCCTGCCCAAATCCGCTTTGGTCAAGCCCTCCGATTTCATTTTTTCGACGATTTTAACCTCCGTTGCAATCGAGGCGTGGTCGCAACCGGGCAACCACAGCGCGGCGTAGCCCTGCATACGCTTAAAACGGATAAGCGTATCTTGCATAGTCGCATCCATTGCGTGGCCCATATGCAAATGTCCCGTGATATTGGGCGGCGGCATCATAATGGTAAACGGCACTTTATTTTCGTCGCGTTCCGCGCGGAAATAGCCCGAGTTTTCCCAGCTGCTATACAGTCTGTCCTCGAATTCTTTCGGATTATACGTCTTTTGCATTTCCAGAACTTCTACCCCTCGTAGATTGAATTTAGAATACGTGTAGTTTATTCATTATAGCCTTTTTCCGCGAAATTGTCAATTATAAATGCCCTCACATATAATATATTATTCTAAAATTTTCAAACGGAGAAAACCACCATGCAAAAAAACAAGAAACTTCTTTGCGGCGCACTTGCCGCGTGCTTTACCATTCTTCCCCTCTCCGCCTGTCAAAAGAACGACGGCTACACGACCATTCATCTCAACGAGGTTACCCATTCGGTGTTCTACGCGCCCATGTACCTCGCCGAATCGCTCGGGTATTTCGAAGAGGAAAAAATTAAAATCGAGCTGACGAACGGCGGCGGTGCGGACAGCGTTATGTCCGCCGTGCTTTCGGGCGATTCCGACATCGGCTTTTGCGGTCCGGAGGCGGCGTTATACGTACTTATCGGCGGCTCGTCCGACGTGCCGACGGTTATCGGTCAGCTGACGAAACGGGACGGTTCGTTCCTCGTTTCCAGAAAAGCCGAACCGAATTTCAAATGGACGGATTTACAAGGCAAGGAAATCCTTGCGGGCAGAAAAGGCGGCGTTCCCGCTATGACGTTTGAATACGTTCTCGGTCAAAACGGTTTGGCGGACGGCACGGACTTGACGTTGAACTACGACGTAGCGTTCAATCTTATGGTCAGCGCGTTCGAGGCAGGCACGGCAGATTACTGCACGATGTTCGACCCCACCGCCTACGAATACGAGGCGGCGGGCAAGGGCTACGTCGTGGCGTCCGTCGGCGAGGCGTCGGGAGAAGTGCCCTACACCTGTTTTATCGCAAAAAACTCGTGGATTGAAAAGAATGAAAAGGTCGTCGAGGGATTTTTGCGCGCCGTTACCAAAGCCGTGAAATACGTAAACGAAACGGATTCTGCCGTAATCGCGCCCAACTTGACCCGTTATTTCGACGGCACGAGCGAGCAATCGATTGCGGCGTCTGTGGAGCGGTACCGCGCAATCGACGCTTGGCGCACCGAGCTGACGATGACGGAGGCGAGCTTTAACCGTTTGCAGGATATTATTGAGAATGCGGGCGAGCTTTCGCGCAGAGCGCAAATGAACGAGCTTGTGGATAATTCGTTTGCAAGCAAGGTATATTCGGAAATTTACAAATAACCCCTCAACAGTTTATAACCTACAAATAATTTACGGACGGAACACGCAAATGACAGAAGTTTTACGCTTTGAAAACGTTTCAATGCACTATCATAGCAAGCAGGGAGAAACGGTCGCGGTGGAAGGGTTGAATTTCTCTGTTTTTAAGGAGCAATTCGTCGCGATTATCGGGCCGTCGGGTTGCGGTAAGACAACTTTGCTTTCTTTGGCGGCAGGCTTGCTGCCGCCAACGGAGGGCGAGGTGAAAACGAACGGTTGCACGTTTGGTTATATGCTCCAAAAAGACGAGCTTTTTTCTTGGCGCACCATTGAAAAGAACATCTTCCTGCCCCTTGAAATCACACGCAAGAACACGCCGCAAAACCGCGAACGCGCCCTTGCCCTCGCGGAAAAATACGGCTTGAAACAATTTTTGAAAAATTACCCGTCGTCCCTTTCGGGCGGTATGCGGCAACGCGCCGCGCTCATTCGCACGCTCGCCGTCGACCCCGACGTTCTGCTCCTCGACGAGCCGTTCTCTGCGCTTGATTATCAAACGCGGCTTGCAGTATGCGACGACGTGTATAAAATCATACGTACGGAAAAGAAAACGGCGCTACTCATCACGCACGACATCAGCGAGGCGATTTCCGTCGCCGACCATATTTTCGTGCTGTCCCACCGCCCCGCAAAGGTGGTGGCGAGCCACGCGATTTCCTTCCCTGAAAACGAACCGCTGAAACGGCGGGAAAACAAGGAATTTTCTAAATGGTTTGAAATTCTTTGGAAGGAGCTGAACGCATGAAAAAACAAACGGAATTTTCAAAAGAGCATCTCGCCTATCTTCGCGGCGTGAAGAAAAAAAGCCTGCTGGTGGGCATTGCGCGGTTTGCCGTTCTTGCCGTACTTCTTCTCGTTTGGGAACTGTCCGCACGGTTTGAATGGGTAAATCCGTTCATCACGAGCTCCCCGTCGCGTATCGGTAAAACGATTGTCGAACTTTACCAAAACGGCTCGCTGTTCTATCACGTGGGCACGACGCTTTGGGAAACTCTGCTCGGCTTTTTAATCGCCGTCGCGCTCGGCTATTCGATTGCGTTGCTCCTTTGGTGG
>JAFTKT010000004.1 GCA_017453145.1 Clostridia bacterium | reverse complement strand
CGCCACGTCGATACGGTGCACGACGGGCTTTTCCCACGAGAGCGTGAGAATACTTTCTAAATAGTCCTCTGACGATTGATTGTATTTCATTTTCTTTTTCCCCTCCCTATGCGTTGCTTTGCAATGCGTGCTATGCCCTATACGGGCGCGATATTTGCCGTGCGGCAAGCGATATGCCCATACGGGCGCGATATGCACGGCTTTGCCATGCGTTGCGGAATTATTATATTACGTCGCCATAGGCGACATATCGCACGAGCAAGGCGAGTATATCGCAAGCACCCTTATATCGCGTGTGCGTTCGCGCACATATCGCTTTGATTTATAAAATCAAACAAGCGTCCCCAAAGCTGAAAAATCTGTATTCGTTTTCCACCGCATATTTATACACTTCTAAAATTTCCTCTCGACCCGTTAGGCACGCAACGAGCATAATCAGCGTGCTTTCGGGCAAGTGGAAGTTGGTTATGAGCGCGTCTACACATTTCATTTGATAAGGGGGATAGAGAAAAATTTCCGTGTTCCCCTTTTGCGCGCGCACAAACCCCTGCTCGTCCGCTACGCTCTCTAACGTGCGCACCGACGTCGTACCGACGGCAATCACGCGCCTGCCCTCGCGTTTTGCGGCGTTGATTTTTGCCGCCGCCTCTGCGCTGATTTCGTAGTATTCCGAGTGCATTTTATGGTCGGTGATAATTTCCTCGCTGACGGGACGGAACGTGCCGAGTCCTACGTGCAAAAGCACTTCCGCTATTTCAACGCCTTTGTTTTTCAGCCTGTCTATAAGTTCGGGCGTGAAGTGCAGACCTGCCGTCGGGGCGGCGGCACTGCCGTCGATTTTGCTATACACCGTGTTATAACGGGCTTGGTCTTTGAGCTTTTCCTTGATATACGGCGGCAACGGCATTGTCCCCACGCGGGAAAGCACGTCCTCGAATGCGCCGTCGTATTCAAACTCCACAATACGCTCACCGCTATCCGTTACGTCTTTGACCGTGAACGACAATTCGGCGTTTACCGTCATTTTCGCGCCGATTTTGCCCTTTTTACCCGGTCGCATCAGCACTTCCCAAACGTTCAAGTCCAAGCGTTTCAAAAGCAGGATTTCCACCGCGCCGCCGTGCGCGGTTTTCGCGTATACGCGGGCAGGGATTACTTTCGTGTTATTGACGACGAGCAAATCCCCCTTTTGGAGATAGCTTTCTATATCGCGGAAAATCTTGTTCTCGATTTGTTTGCTCTTTCTGTCGTACACCAAAAGCCGCGACGAATCGCGGGGCGTTGCCGGCGTTTGCGCAATGCGTTCTTCGGGCAAATCGTAATAAAAATCTTGTTTGGTGTATTGTACTTTATCAGTCATGGTTATCTTCAAAAATGGAAATCTGCTTTTTTGCTTTGAGCGACGGTTCTATGCCCATGTGCTCGTAGCCGCCTTTGAGACAAATCCGACCGCGTGAGGTGCGCGCGATAAAGCCGAGCTGTAAAAGATAGGGCTCGTATACGTCTTCAATCGTGTTCGCGTCCTCGCCCGTCGTCGCCGCGAGCGTTTCCAAGCCCGCAGGTCCGCCGCCGAATTTTTCAATGAGTGCGGAGAGCAAGTTTCTGTCCGTTTGGTCCAAGCCGAGCTCGTCGATTTCCAAACGCGCAAACGCAAAACGCGCGTCCTCTTTCGTGATTGCCTGATTGCCCTTGACGAGGGAGAAATCGCGCACCCGTTTCAAAAGACGGTTGGCAATACGCGGCGTACCGCGACTTCTGCGTGCGATTTCTGCCGCCGCGTCCGTTTCGATTGCGATATTCAAGGCTTTCGCCGACCGCGTTACGATTTCTTGCAATTCTTCGGGCGTATAAATCTCCAAACGGTTGATAATCCCGAACCGGTCGCGGAGCGGTGGCGCGAGCATGCCCACGCGCGTGGTCGCGCCGACAAGGGTAAATTTGTTGAGCGTGAAACGTATGTTCCGCGCCGACGGACCTTTGCCGACGATTATATCGAGAGCATAGTCCTCCATCGCCGAATATAAAATTTCCTCTACCGAACGGTTCAGGCGGTGGATTTCGTCAATGAACAAAACGTCGCCGTCGTTGAGGTTGGTCAAAATTGCCGCCAAATCCCCCGAACGCTCAATCGCAGGTCCGCTCGTGAGCTTGATAGACGCGCCCATTTCACTCGCTATGATATGCGAAAGAGTCGTTTTGCCCAGACCGGGAGGGCCGTAGAGCAAAACGTGGTCAAGCGCCTCGCCACGCGCTTTCGCCGCCGTGATGTACACTTCGAGGTTTTCCTTGACTTTTTGCTGTCCGACGTAGTCCGCCATCGTTTTCGGGCGCAATACGTTTTCTTCCGCGTCGTATTCCGTTTTCGTGCTTACGACGAGACTGTCCTCGCCGTAGTCGTTATCTTCAAACATATTCGCTCCTTATCTGCTTATATTCCGCCTTGCAAGGCTTTGCGGATAATTTCTTCGACCGTGCTTGCGCCCTGTTCTTTGGCGCGTTTGACTGCCTGCGCGCTTTCGTTTTTCGTAAAACCCAAGCCCGTAAGCGCGGAAATTGCCTCTTCGTCCTGCGGCGACAATGCCTTTTCCTTGCTCAAAAGCGCACTTTCTATCGGGTCGGCGCTCGCGTTCATGACCTCCGCCGCCGAAATCTTGCCGTGCAGCTCTAAAACGATTTTTTCCGCCGTCTTTTTGCCTAACCCTTTCACCGACGAAAGACGCTTGACGTCTGCCGTTGCGATGGCTTGCGTAAATTCCTCCGCCGACAAACCCGTCAAAATGGAAATGCCCATTTTCGGACCTACGCCCGAAACGGAAATTACTTTCAAAAACAGTTCTTTTTCTTGCGGCGCGCCGAACCCGAACAGCGTTATGCCGTCCTCTTTGACCTGTAAATACGTGTACAGCTCGACCGTTTCACCGACCGTGATTTTACGGAATGCGCCGCCCGAGCAATACAGCTCGTAGCCCACGCCGCCGACTTCGACAATCGCCGTTTCGCTCGTAATTGTCAGCACCCGTCCTTTCAAATACGCTATCATGTCTTATTCCCCCTTTCTTCTGCGTTCTGCCTCTGCAATAATCGCCACCGAAGCCTTGTCGGCATTCTTGCCTTTCGTTCTCGTCATGTTCCCCACCGCGAACAGCTCGCCGAAACGGCTTGTGAACGCATGACAAAGTGCCACGCCGAGCGCGTCTGCCGCGTCGTCGGGTTTGGGCACGGTTTTGAGTTTGAGCAGGGACGTAACGCAGGCTTGAATTTGCTTTTTGTCGGCTCTGCCATAGCCCGTCAGCGCCTGTTTGATTTGCATAGGCGTATACTCGAACAGTCTGCCGCAACGCTTGACGCAGGTGAGGAGCGCAACGCCGCGCGCGTGCGCGACTGCGATACCCGTCGTGATGTTTTTGGAAAAGAACAATTCCTCTACCGCAACCTCGTCGGGGTTATATTTGTCTAAAATGCGGTTGACACCCTGCTCTAACATGGCAAGGCGTACGGGCAAACCCTCTTCTTTGGGCGTGAGAACAACGCCGCAATCCACCGCGCGGCAATTCCCCCGTTCGTCTTTTTCGATTATACCGTAGCCAAGCGTGGCAAGGCCCGGGTCAAGCCCTAAAATTATCATAACCGTTTCTATTGTAACGCAAACCGCAAAAAAAGTCAAGCTTATTCTACTACCGCGTGGCGGCACGGGAAAAATTTTTCGAGATTTTGTGAAAAAAGTTGGCAGACGGGGGGTTGACAGGTAAAAAATACGTGTTATAATAGGTTTTGCGACGGACGGCTATGCAAGAAATTTTTTAATAAGGAGACATTCGTTATGAAGAATTTTTTGTTGAAGGCGCTTAAATTTTTCGGTTTGGACGAGCTTTTATTGCGGCTTTTACAGCGGCTTTTGCAAGGGCTTTTGAAAAAGCTCGAAGCCGCCGCAAACAAATGCTCCCATTCCCTTGAACGTATTGCGCGAACGCTCGAAGCCGTCTGAAAAGACGAGGCGCGGCGTGTTTTCACACGCCGCGCCTTGTTCTTTTTTTCGCTTTTTTTGTTATTCCGCTTTGATTGCGCCAACGGGACATCCGTCTTCGCATGCGCCGCAATCTACACATTCGTCGTTTACTACGTAGATGCCTTTATCCCCAAGCGAAATCGCGCCGACGGGACAGGTATCCGCGCAAGCACCGCACGCTACGCATTCGTCCGTGATTACACGTGCCATTTCCGTTTACCTCCATATTTTTTTATTCTTTGTATATTATAACATATTTTTTACGATTAGTAAAGATTTTCAAGGTGGAAAATTTTAATTTTTTCCGTTTATTTGATTTAGCCCTGTCGCAATTCGTTTACCGTTTGCACCGTCAATCGCGCCGCCTCGATAATCTCTTCTTCCGTGTTCGTCTTGCCAAAGCTCAACCGCACGCTTTCCTTTGCCGCCCTTTCCGTCAAGCCCATAGCCGTCAGCACGTGGCTGGGCTTGACCGACGCGCTCGCGCATGCCGAGCCCGCCGCAAGACATACGCCGCGCAAGTCCATTTTATATAAAAACGCCGTGTTCTCTACGCCTTCCAAACGCAGATTGAGTATGGACGGCAACGCATTTTCCGTTTCGCCGTTCCGCGTTACGCCTTTAAGCGAGGAAATCTCTTTTCTGAACAGCTCGGACAGTTTTTGGAGTTTTGCGTTCGTTTGCGCCTGTTCTTTCCGCGTCTTTTCATACGCCGCCGAAAGCGCGACTACGCCCGCGACGTTCACCGTGCCGCCGCGAAGTCCGCGTTCCTGCTCGCCGCCGCCCACGAGTTTTTCTATCTTCACGCTGTTCTTAATATACAACGCGCCGCTGCCTTTGAGCCCGTGAAATTTATGTCCCGAAAGGGAAAGCATATCCACGCCCAACGCTTTCACGTCTATCGGCAAATAGGGCGCGGCTTGCACCGCGTCGGTGAAGAACAGCGCGCCTTGTTCATGCGCAAACGTGCAAGCCTGCTCAATCGGTTGCAACACGCCCGTTTCGTTGTTCGCCCACATCAAAGCCACGAGCCCCGTCTGCGGCGTGATTGCCCGCTCCAACTCATTCATCTCAACCCTGCCCCCTGCATTCACAGGCAGAAACGCTACCTCAAAGCCCTCTGCTTGCAGGGTGTTTGCCGCGTATAACGCCGCGTGGTGTTCAATGGCAGAAATCACGACGCGCGTTTTGCCCTCTTTGCGTTTTGCGCGTGCGCCGCCGAGAATCGCCCAGTTGTCGCTCTCCGTCCCACCCGACGTGAAATACGTTTCGTTCGGGTTCGCACCGATAAGCGCGGCAAGTCTGTCGCGGGCGTCGTCGACCGCCTGCATTGCCTTTCTACCCACGCCGTGCGGAGAATCGGGATTGCCGAACCATTCCGTGTAATACGGCTTGATTTTTTCAAACACGTCGCTGTCCGTCGGCGTCGTCGCCGCGTTGTCTAAATAAATCCTTTTCATAAGCCCTTTTATTATACCCTTTTCCGCCGACTTTGTCAAGCGAGTGTATCGCTTGAATTTCTTCTTGAAAAAAATATTTTCGAAAATAATTTTCTTTTTTTGCAAAAAATTAACATAATTCGCTTGCTTTTTTGTTAGGAAATGTATTATAATAATAAAAACGGCGGCAGTAATCTCATTTCGCTGTTCGCCGAAATCTATTTTTATTTTATTTTCAGGGGGTACTTTTTATGAACGTACGCGGAGAAAGCATTCGTAACATTGCCGTTGTCGGACACAGCGGCGAGGGCAAAACCACACTTTGCGAAGCCATTTTATTTAACGGCGGCGCGATTGACCGTATGGGTAAGGTAATGGACGGCACGACCGTTTCCGACTTTGACGAGCTGGAAAAGGCAAAGAAAATGTCTATTTACACGTCTTGTTCCTACGTTACTTGGAAAGACGTAAAAATCAACCTGCTTGACTTGCCCGGCTACTATGATTTTGAGGGCGAACGCGGCGAGGGTTTGCGCGCGGCAGGCGGTGCGTGCTTGGTTATCGGCGCGAACGGCGTGATTCCTATCGGCGCGGAATCGATTGTTGATTATTGCTTGAAGCTCGGCAAACCGCTGATTATTTTCATTAACGGTATGGACAAGGAAAACGCCGACTATCTCGGCACGGTACAGGCGTTGCACGCGAAATACGCCGGTAAAATTGCGCCTATCCAAATCCCTATTCTCGAAAACGGGAAGATGCAGGGGTATGTGAACGTATTGCAAGAAAAGGCGTGGCTGTTCAAGGAAGGCGGCGCGCAAGAAACGGATATTCCCGAGAATTTGCTCGGGCAGGTCGAGGAAATGAAAGCCTCGCTCATGGAAACGGCGGCGGAAAACGACGAAATTCTGCTCGATAAGTATTTTGAAGAGGGACAACTCACGCGCGAAGAAACCATTCAGGGCATACGCTTGGGTATCGCGTCCGTCAATACCATTCCCGTCATGGCGGGCTCGGCACTCCAAAATCGCGGCGTTATCAATCTTATGAACGAAATCGTTACCTATATGCCCAAAGCGCGCGAACGGCTCAATACGCTTGCTCAGGACGTGGCGGCAGACAAGGTGGTGAGCGTGCGCACAGACGCAGACGCGCCCTTTGCCGCGCAGGTTTTCAAAACGGTTATCGACCCCTATTCGGGTAAGCTGTCTTATATCAAGAGTTTTCGCGGGGTATTGAAGAGCGGTTCGACCGTTTGGAACGCGAATACGGAATGTGAAGAACGTATTGGGCAGGTCTATCTGCTTCGTGGTAAGAAGATGGAAGCGGTTGACGAGCTCCGCGCTGGGGATATAGGCGCAGTCAATAAGCTCGGCAACACGAACACGGGCGACACGCTTTGCGACCCGTCGACAAAAATACGGTTCAACCCTATCCATTTCCCCAAACCTACCCTGTTTATGGCGGTTGCGGCAGAAAAGAAAGGCGAAGAGGACAAAGTGTTCGCAGGGCTTGCCAAGCTCCGCGAGGAGGATTACACGTTCTCCGTTGAAAAGAACGCGGAAACGGGCGAAATTTTGCTCGGTGGGCAAGGCGATATTCAAATCGAAATGCTCGTGAAAAAAGTGAAATCGCGCTATGGCGTCGGCATGAAACTTTCCGCGCCCAAGATTGCATACCGTGAAACGATTCGCGGCACGGCAGAGGCAGAGGGTAAACACAAGAAGCAATCGGGCGGACACGGACAATACGGACACGTCAAAATGCGGTTCTCCCCTGCCGAAGAGGAATTCGTATTTGAAGAAGAGGTCGTTGGCGGCGCAGTACCCAAGAATTATTTCCCTGCCGTTGAGAAAGGGATTCGCGAGTGCATGGAACACGGTCCGCTCGCGGGGTATCCCGTCGTGGGACTGAAAGCCGTACTCTACGACGGCTCGTATCACGACGTCGACTCCAACGAATTGTCCTTCAAAATGGCGGCGGCGATTGCGTATAAAGAGGGATTGAAAAACGCCAAGCCCGTGCTGTTAGAGCCCGTGCACCGTTTGAAGATTGCTATCCCCGCCGATTATCTTGGCGACGTGATGGGCGACATCAATAAACGGCGCGGACGGATTATGGGCACGGACACGGAAAACGATTCGTCTATTATCACGGCGGAAGTGCCGCTTGCGGAAATCATGGAATATACAATGGAGCTCCGTTCCCTCACGCGCGGTAGCGGTAAGTTTGTTTCGGAATTTTTAGCTTACGAAGAAGTACCGTTTGCACTCGTAGATAAAATCGTTGCGGAGGCGCAGACGGAATAATGCCTGCGGAGCGGTGATATAAGCGCGCCTTTCGGATACCCCCTCCGAAAGGCGCGTCTGTTTCGCTTGCTATTTCACGTGTTTTGTGGTATACTTTTAGCGTTATGAAATATTCCTATTCCTTGATATATGAAAAAAACGCGGCGTTCTTTCGCGCGCGTCCCCGTTTGTTGAAAGCGTTGCCCTTGATAAATCACGGGCTTACGGTTTTATTTTTCTTATTCTATGCCTTGTTCTTGGCAAACGCTGTTGCGCTTGAATACCCGCCCGAAGATTTGGTGAAGATTCTCGGTGCGCCCGCGCTTTGTCTGTTCCTTGTGTCCTTTTTGCGGCTTTGTATTCACCGACCTCGACCTTATAGCGAGGCAGGCGCAAATATTCAGCCGCTGTATACAAAAAAAGGCTCAGACGAGCACTCTTTCCCCAGCCGACACGTCGCTTGCGCGTTCGTAATCGCTTGCACCGTTTTCCCCTATTCGATAGGGGCAGGTATTTGTTCATTGTTGTTTGGCGGCATCCTTGCCTACGTTCGGTTCACGCTCGGCGTGCACTATCCCTCCGACCTTATCGGCGGCGCGTTGCTCGGCGTGGCATGTAGCGTGGGCGTGGGTTTCGTTTTATAAAATTCCGTTATCGATTAACACGTCCGAAAGGATGGCAAGGCGCGTAGGCGAAAGCGTTTCCCCTCGCGCCTTTTCTTCTACGCCTGCCTCGCTCAATATTTTCTTCGCTGTTTCACGGGAAACAGAAAAGTAGTTCACGAGATTATTTTCCAACGTTTTGCGGCGGTTGAGGAACGCGCATTTGACCGTTTGGCGATACGCCTTTTCGTTCTTGACGGCAATCCTGCCGCGCTCAAAATCAATGCGCACGACTGCCGAATCCACGTTCGGGCGCGGATAGAACATCGTCCGCGACACACGCTTGACGATTTTCGCACTGCCTTTGAGTGCGATTGCCGCCGTAATCGCGCCGTATTCGGGCGTGTTTTCTTTTGCGCAAAAACGCTCGGCGACTTCCTCTTGGACCATTATCGAAACGCCCTGCACCTTGTCGCTTTCCTCTAAAAGTTTTGTCAAAAGCGGCGTAGTGATATAATAGGGCAGGTTCGCCACGACCTTGTACTCCCCGATTTCCCGTTCAAGAGCTTTCAAGTCGATTTTACTGAAATCGCGGAAAATGACCTCGACGTTTTCAAGCCCCGAAAGCGTT
The DNA here is from genome assembly GCA_017453145.1 of Clostridia bacterium. Lineage (GTDB taxonomy): Bacteria > Bacillota > Clostridia > Christensenellales > Borkfalkiaceae > Scatosoma. The sequence goes on along the minus strand of JAFTKT010000004.1, from coordinate 6,682 downwards.
TCTGCAAGTACGGGTTGGAGCTTGACGTCGATTTCGAAGGCGTATACCTTTTTTGCACGGCTTGCAATGGCACGGGTAAGCGTACCTGCGCCGCAACCGATTTCCACGACCGTCGTCGTTTCGTCCACGCCGCTTTCCGCCACGATAGAATCGAGCAGATTTCCGTCCGTCAGGAAATTCTGCCCGAATTGCTTTTTCATTTGAAAGCCGTGTTTTTGGAGTATTTCGCGAAGTTCGCTCATAAAAGTTTTCCTCTGTTATTCGCTGTCCGTGAGATATTCGCGCACGTATAAGGGGATTTTCACGCTCTCGGCAAGGCGTTTGCACGCCTCCACCTCCTCCTCGCCGATACAGTCCACGATAGAAAAGCGGCAGTTCACGCCGTTTTTACGGCATAATTTTGCAAACTCTACAATCGCCGCAAACGCGCTTTCGCCGAATTGCGAACGGCACATAGGCTGGTATTTCTCCGCACACGAGGCGTTGAGCGATACGTTCACAAGGTCGATTTTATCTTTCAAATCGGGTGTGATGTCCCGTTTATTGATTAAGTTGCCCTGCCCGTTGGTATTCAGGCGTGTCTTTAACCCACGCGCGTGGAAGAAATCACACAAATTCAGCATTTCCGACAGTTTATACGTCGGCTCGCCAAACCCGCAGAACACCGCCTCTTTATACTGCGAAAGACTGCCGACCTGTCCGCCGTTGAGCGCCGCGATTACCTTCTCCGCCGTTACGTCGTTTTGCAGCCATAAATTGTAACCGTAGTAAGTGTCCCGTTCGTTCCGCACGCAAAAATCACAGCCGTTGGAGCATTTGTTCGTCAAATTGATATACAAATTGCCGTCGAGCGTATATGCGTAGACGTCCTTTCTCTTGCTCTTTTCCGCGTTTTGCTTGGCGTTGTTTCCGCCGTTGTTTTTGGGCGGTTTTTGCTTCTTCGGCTGTTGCGGTTGATTGTTTTGCTTGGGTTGTTGCGGTTGTTGCGGCTTTGGATTGTTCCGATTATTTTTCGGGTTTTGCGCAACTTGATTTTGTGCGTTTTGTGCGCTTTGCGTATTTTGCGGGTTTTGCAAATTTTGCGCAGCTTGGTTTTGCGCGCCGCCGCCCTTGCGGTGTTTTCTGCGACGGCGACGACCGCCGCCCTGCCCGTTTTGTCCGTTTTGTGAATTTTGTAAATTTTGAGGAGCTTGCGTTCCGCTTTTCAATTCATCCATACTGTTGACCTCTTTTTTTAATGGAGCTTGGAGAATAACGCTTTTGCGTTTTCGAGTATTTGTGTTTTCAGTTCTTCTTCCGTCGCCGTTTTGAGCTCGGCGAGCTTTTTGACCACCGCCACGACCCTTGCAGGTTCGTTGGGAAAACAGCCGCGAAAGGGTTCGGGAGAGAGATACGGGCAATCGGTTTCCGATAAAATGCGGGTGGCAGGTATTTGACGAACGCTTTCCTGTACCTTTTTGGCGTTCTTGAACGTCGACGTGCCACCGAACGAAAAGCAAAGCCCGAGTTTCAAAAACCTATCCGCCATTTCGGGGGAATAGGAATAACAATGCATCAGTCCACCGCTTGTAAGCAGGTGCGCGTGCGTCTCTAAAAGTTCGATAGTATCCTGTGCCGCGTCGCGGCTGTGGAGCACAACGGGGAGCTGTAATTCGTGCGCAATTTGTAGCTGTTGCACGAACAACGTTTTTTGCGTTTCTTTCGGAGGGTTATTTTCGTAGTGATAATCTAGCCCGATTTCCCCAACGGCGACGCATTTTTCGTGCAAACAAAGCTTGCGCAATCCGTCTAAATCGCCGTCCTTATATTTATCGAGTTCGCTCGGATGAAAGCCCGCGCAAAAATATACGCTTTCATATTCGTCCGCAAGTGCGGCGGCTTGTTTGGAAGAATTCAAATCAAAGCCCGAACAAATTATCCGCGACACGCCCGCCGCTTGCGCGCGAGTGATGACCGCGCCGACGCCGCCGACCTCTGCATATTCGTCGCCCGTCAAATGGCAATGCACGTCGATATACATCGTTTAACCGAGCCTTGCGCCGCTTTCGATTTCTTTGTCCGCGACCACGAGCGAAAGCTTACCGTTTTCGTCCTCTGCCGCTAAAATCATACCCTCCGACAACACGCCGCAAACCGTTCTCGGCGGCAAGTTGGTTACGAACGCAACCTTTTTCCCGACGAGCTCTTCGGGGGTATAGTGCTTGGCAATCCCCGAAACAATCGAGCGTATTTCATTGCCGAACTTGACCGTTTCGTGCAAGAGTTTGGAGGATTTCGCGACCTTTTCGCAGGCGATAATCTCGCCGATTTTAAGCTCTACTTTCGCAAAATCGTCTATCGTAATGGCAGGCGTTTTTTCGCTTTCTTGGGGCTGTTCGGCAGACTGCGTTTGCGCGGCTTGCGCGGGTTGTGCCCCCTGCGCCGCTTGTGCCGCTTGCGCCTCCGCGATTTGCGCCGCGCGAATTTTTTCGATTTCCGGCTCTAACGTCTTGTAATCGATACGCGCAAACAGCGGCGGGATAGCCTTTACCGTTACCGTTTCCGGCGTGCCGAACACGTTGCAAGCCTCTATCGTTCTGCTCTCGCCGCCAAACGCCGAGAGAATTTTCGCGCTCGTTTCGGGCATAAAGCTATCGAGCAGGGACGCACCGATTTGGATTGCCTCCGCGAGGTTATACAAGACGTCGGAAAGGCGAGCTTTTTGGTTTTCGTCCTTTGCCAGCGCCCAAGGCATGGTTTCGTCGATATATTTATTCGCTCTGCGGAAAATCGTGAAGATTTCCGTCAGCGCGTCGGCAATACGCAGTTCGTTTGCTTTTTGCTCCGCTTTCGCCGCCACCGACGTTATCGTTGCTTTGAACTCGGCGTCGGGGGCTTGTTCGTTTTCCACGCGGGATTTCGCGACCGTGCCGCCAAAATATTTGCCCAGCATAGCAATTGTACGGCTTACCAAATTCCCTAAAACGTTGGCAAGGTCGGTGTTAAAGCGTTCGCAAACGAGCTCCCAAGTGATTTGTCCGTCGTTGTCAAACGGCATTTCATGGAGTACGAAATACCGCACCGCGTCCACGCCGAACAAGCGCACGAGGTCGTCTGCGTAGATAACGTTGCCTTTGGATTTACTCATTTTGCCGTCGCCCATCAGCAGCCACGCGTGCCCGAAGATTTGCTTGGGCAGCGGCTCGCCGAGCGCCATCAGGAAGATAGGCCAATAAATGGTGTGGAAACGCAAAATATCTTTGCCGATTAAATGCAAATCCGCCGGCCAATATTTTTTATACAGTTCGCTGTGATTGCCGTCCGCGTCGTAGCCGATGCCCGTGATATAATTCGCGAGCGCGTCCAGCCATACGTAGACGACGTGCTTGTTGTCAAACTCGACAGGCACGCCCCACGTGAACGACGTGCGCGACACGCACAAATCCTGCAAGCCCTTTTTCAGGAAATTGTTCATCATCTCGTTCTTGCGAGATACGGGTTGAATAAACTCGGGATGCGTTTCGATATGCTCGATTAAGCGGTCGGCGTATTTGCCCATTTTGAAGAAATACGCCTCTTCCTTTGCGGGTTTCACTTCTCTGCCGCAATCGGGGCATTTGCCGTCGATAAGCTGGCTTTCCGTCCAGAACGATTCGCACGGCGTGCAATACATACCCTCGTAGTAACCCTTGTATATATCCCCTTGCGCATAGAACTTTTCGAAAATTTTCGAAATTTGTTTCACGTGCGCAGGGTCGGTCGTACGCATAAATTTATCATAGGACGTGCCGACCAAATCCCAAATATCCTTGATTTCACCTGCAATTTTGTCGACGTAGGCTTGCGGCGTTACGCCTGCCGCCTGCGCCTTTTCTTGGATTTTTTGACCGTGCTCGTCCGTACCCGTTTGGAAAAATACGTCGTAGCCCTGCTTACGCTTAAAACGTGCGATTGCATCCGCAAGCACCGCCTCATAGGTGTTGCCGATATGCGGCTTGCCCGACGTGTAGGCGATTGCCGTCGTGATATAATAAGGTTTCTTCGTCATTGTTTTGCTCCCGAATTACTTTTTATTGCGTTTTTCGTGATTTATTATACTACTTTTCCAAAGAAAAGTAAACTGTTTTGCGCGTATTGTCGGTATTTTCGGGGTTTTTGCCGCATTTCTCAACGGCTATGGGCATATAGTAGAATTATGAACGCGATTTTTTCTGTTTTGTTTCTGGGCTCTGCCATCGTTTTGTTCTTTCTTTCGCCTGAACAGTTTTTGCCGACACTAATAGACGGCGCGTCGAAAAGCGCGGCGTTGTGCTTTGCGTTGATTGCGACCTACGCCGTGTGGCTGGGGCTTATGAACGTGTGGACGGACAGCGGCGTTACGACGGGCGCGTCGCGCTTACTCCGTCCGCTGATGCGTAGGCTGTTCAAGACGGACGATAGGCAAACGCTCGACGCCGTGTGTATGAATACCGCCGTCAATCTGTTGGGCATTTCAGGCGCGGCGACGGCTTATGGGCTTACGGCGGCAAAGCGGCTCGAAAACGCCGAACACGCGGAGTATTCCTGCGCAATGCTTTTCGTTTTGAACGCCACCTCTATTCAGGTTTTGCCTACGTCGGTAATCGGCGTGCGAACCGCGCTCGGCAGTGCAAACCCTGCCGATATTTTGCTCCCCACCTTGCTCGCTACGGCATTTTCCACGCTGCTTGGACTTGCGCTCGTGCGACTGCTTATTCCGCCTTGCAAACGACAAACGCGACAAGGGGCGTTGCCGCTTACGTTACTCAAAACAGGGGGTACAGGTATTTAATGAACGCCATTTTTGCTTTGACCGTGCCCCTTTTGTTTCTCTTCTCGTTCGGTTTTGCGCTCTTTCGGAAAGTCAAGCTCTACGACAGCTTTACAGAGGGTATGAAACGGGCAATTCCGCTCGTCGTTTCTATCTTCCCTTACATCGCGTCGGTGGCGATGCTCACCAAGCTTTTGGAGGCAAGCGGCCTCGAAACGCAAATCACGCAAGCGATTACGCCTGCCTTTTCTCTGTTCGGCGTTCCGACGGAAATCGCGCCCCTATTATTTATCAAACCGTTATCGGGCGGCGGCGCTATCTCCACCCTGACGGATATTTTGCAACGCTACGGCGCGGACAGCTACGTCGCCCGTTGCGCGTGCGTGGCTTACGGCTCGTCCGAAACGATTTTTTATATCGGCGCGGTATACTTTGCAGGCTCGAAACGCAAAAAACTGCCGCTCGCACTTGCCATTTCCGTATTTTCCTACCTCGCCTCCGTTGTGCTTTGTTGCGTATTATGCCGTTTCATGTAATATTTTGTGAAAAAGTAACATTTTTTGAACACGCCTATACGCTTTTATTTTTTCTAAAAATTTTTCGTCGTTCCCTTTACTTTTTTTAGCAAATATGGTAAAATATATTTGTAAATCAGTTGCGGATAGCAACGGTTTTGAAACAGCTCATCATTTTCCCCCTTATCATATATAGGTAGACGGCTCAACGCGCAAGTGTTGAGCCGTCTATCGTTTGCAATGATAGAGAAGAGAGTGAATTGAACGCGTTGCGTTGCGTTGTGGAATAATTCTACGATTTTTCTTTTTTGTTTATTCTTTTGCGTAGCTTTCGTAGATTGCCACGCCGCTATGCTCCTATTTTTAGAGATTGCCACGCTACACTTCGTTCCGCTCGCAATGACAGGAAAAATACGAAAAAACGGACGGTTTGCACCGTCCGTTTTCCGTTTCGTTCCGTTAGTCTTTATTCTTGAATTGATTTACGAACTCTTCGCCGTATTTTTCCAAAGCGTGCTCAAAGCAAAGCTCCACGTCCTCTTCATATTGTACAACCGTGATTTTCTTATCACATTCTTTGTGGTCGCAAACACCGTCGTCGTGGGGTTCGCCGCATCCTGCGAAGCAGCAAAGCACCGCTGTCATTGCCATAACAGAAACAAGGAACATTTTGATTTTTCTCATAATCAAACCTCCGATAAAATTTATTGTATACGTATTATAGCATTTTTTCTGCGCTGTTGTCAAGAGTTTTGTCAGGTTTTTCACAGGAAATTGCCCGTCTTTTTGCTTTTGCACGCAAGGTTCGTTTTTCCAAGCGTGAAAATTGTTCGTTTTCACAAAAAATGTTACGTTTTGTATAATAAAAATTTTTCTAAAAATCTTTCGTCGTTTTCTTTACTTTTTTTGACGGATATGGTAAAATATATTTGTAAATCGGTTGCGGATAGCAACGGTTTTGAAACAGCTCATCATTTTCCCCCTTATCATATAGGTAGACGGCTCAACGCGCAAGTGTTGAGCCGTCTATCGTTTATTATGGCATTGAGCGTCTTGCTCCGTCTTAAACAACAACGCCCCAAATTAGATTCTATCACGCTGTTCCAGAATGACAATTTGGGGCGTTTCCGTAAAAAAGGAAAATCTCGTTGTTCCAGAATGACAATTTGGTGGCGTTGTCGTCAAGAACAAAATCTCGTTGTTTCGGCATAACAATTCGGGCGTTGCCTTGAAAAACAAATCCCCTGTTTTCGAAACGTATTCGAAAGCAGGGGGCTGTCTTTTAGGATTTATTTTGCTTATTTCGCGCAGTTCGCTTTAAGCGTTGCAAGGTTATCCATAATTTCTTTGGGCATCTTATCGCCGAAGTTATCCGCATAATACGTCGTGATTTCTTCTG
>JAFTKT010000032.1 GCA_017453145.1 Clostridia bacterium | reverse complement strand
TTGCGCATTGAGCTCGGTCCGCGCGACATTGAGGCGGGCAAGATGCTGTGCGCTCGACGCGATACGTTGGAAAAGACGGAAGTGGCGCTTGACAACGCGGTGGAAAGCGTTAAGGAATTGCTTGCGACTATCCAAAAGAATATGCTCGAAAAGGCAAGAGCGCGCAGGGACGAGAGAATCGTTTATGCGGACGATATAAAAGGTATTCTCGACGGCGTGGAGGCAGGCAATTTCGTGAAAGCGGGTTGGTGCGGTTGCCGCGAATGTGAGGACAAAGTCAAAGAAGAAACGGCGGCGACGGCGCGTGTATACGCAGAGGGCGAAAGCGCGGAAAAATGCGCAGTCTGCGGCAAGGACGCCAAGCACGTGATTGTGTTCGCAAGAGCGTATTGATTGAAAAAACAAGGTTGTGGAGAGGGGTTTTCGGTGAAAAGAAAATCCCTTTTGCGTTAAAATGCGGGCTTTGCGGATAAAAATAGCGGAAATCCCCGCTACTTACTTGACGAAAAACGAAAAAAATGGTATTATAAGACTATGGAAAATACGCGCGAAATTAACGCGAAAATTGCGAAAAACTTAATATATTACCGCAAGAGCGCGGGGCTTACCCAAGCGGAGCTTGCCGAGAAAATCAATTATTCGGATAAATCCGTTTCCAAATGGGAGTCGGCAGGCGGCGTGCCTGATATATACGTATTGCTGGAGCTTGCAAACCTCTACGGCGTGTCGCTCGACGAACTTGTGAAAGCCGATTCTCCCGAAGAAATACCGCCGCTTGCGGAAAAGGCGAAGGGGAAAAACGCACGGCTTTGGATTGCGCTTTTATCCAGCGGGCTCGTTTGGCTCGTGGCAACTTGTCTATTCGTTATCTTGCATATCTGGCAACCGAATCGGGCGGTTTGGGTGGTGTTTTTATACGCCGTGCTTGCGAATGCGATTGTGCTTACCGTTTATGCAGGGATTTGGAAATACCGTATGTTGAGCTTTTTGTCGGTGTCCACGCTGATTTGGGTGGCGATTACTTCTCTTGCAGTAACCTTGCAGCTGTTGTTGCCTGAGTTTGGGTTCGGTTTCTTGTTCTTAATCGGCGTGCCGTTGCAAATTTTGGAAATTATATGGACGTTTTTCCGTTCTGTCTTTAAGAGAAAAAAGTAACGGAAATATCATAAGGGGAGCGGGTATGCTTTGCGGTCGTTGTAAAAAAAATCAGGCGACGAAAACGTATGAACAAATCAAGAGGGGCAAAAACACGGTGGAGTATTTTTGCCTTGATTGCTATCATCAATTATTCGTTGTAGCGGACGCGGAGACGGACGACTCGCCCGATATCTGTCCTTATTGCGGCATGGGCATTGAGGAGCTTAAAAAGCACCGCTTGGTCGGGTGCGCGAAATGCTATCAAACGTTTGCGGCGACCCTCAATACGATGATTGTCAAGATGCAAGGCGGTGCGGCGCATTGCGGCAAAAAACCGCAGGGCGGGGACTACGAACGGTTGGCACGCCGCACGGGCGAGCTCAAAACAATTGTCAATAAGCTTAACGCCGAAAAGGATTTCGTTGCCGCACGGGCGTATACCGAGCGTCTGTCCGCGCTCCAAGAGGGCTTTGAAGAGGAGGATTACGTATGGCGCAAGCACCCGCTTTCATTCAAACAACCGTAACCTCGACAAGGATACGTCTTGCCCGAAATCTCGCCGCGTATCCATTCCCCGAACGCTTGGACGAAAAGCTTGCGGGGGAAATCGTATATCTTGTGGAGCAGGGATTAAAGGAGCTGGACGAGTTCGAAAAGCAGGACATGGGCAAGCTTTCGCGGGAGGAGGCGACGCTGTTGCAGGAACAGCACCTCATTAGTCCTGCGCTTATTCGGAAAAAGAATTTGGCGGCGGCGTTTTTGTCTGCCGACAGGTCGACCTCGATTATGGTCAACGAAGAGGACCATTTGCGCGAGCAGTATATCTATAAGGGGTTTGATTTATATAAAGCGTATGAGCATATCAGCGCGATTGACGAGGCGCTTGGGGAAAGACTTGATTTTGCCTACGATAAAAAACTGGGGTATCTCACGGCGTGTCCGAGTAATCTCGGCACGGGAATGCGCGCGTCGGTGATGATGTTTTTGCCTGCGCTTGCTAGAACGGATGAGCTGAAAGGGTTTTTGCCGACGTTGAAGGCGGGCGGTTTGACGGTGCGCGGCGTGTTCGGCGAGGGGACGGCGGCGGAGGGATATAGCTACCAGGTAAGCAACGAACGCACGTTGGGACAGTCGGAAAGCGAGATTTTGGACCAAATGGTGCGCATGACTATGACTCTTTGCGATTTGGAAATCCGAGCGAGAGAGGAAATGCTGAAAGTTGAAAAGATACCCTTGCTCGACGAGTGCTTGCGGGCGTTTGGGGTGCTGACGAATTGCGCCGTTTTAACGCACAAGGAGCTCACGGCGGGTATGGTCAAGATTAGGCTGGGTATGGCGCTTGGGTTTTTCAAGGCGCGGGAGGCGTTGGATTTCAATGATTTTGCGGCGGATATGCGGCCTGCGTCTTTTAAGCTTAAAAACGGGTTGCGCGGCGCGAGTGAATATGAATGTAATCTTATGCGCGCGGAAATCGTGCGACGGGTTTTGCCAGAGCTTGTGGTAAGAGCCGATTGAAAAGATTGAGAGGGGTAGAGAGGAGAAAAGTATGTATCCTTTGACAAGAGCGTCGGAAAATTTCAGAAAAGCGTTGAAAAAAGCGAACGAGGTCAGCGCGGAACAGAACACTCGGTACGTGGGTAGCGAGCATTTTATCTATGCGTTTTTGTGCCTGCCCGAATGCTGTGCCTACGGGTTGTTGACGGGCGAGGGGGTTACTGCGAGTGAATACGGCGAAATCTTTTTCAAGAAATTGGACAAGAAATCGGGTTACGACGGGTTGACGCCCCGAACGCAGAAAATGTATGACAGGGCGGTGTTGTTGTCGGAGGAAACGGAAACGCAGGCGGGCACGGCGCATATGCTCTACGCGATTTTGGAGACGGAGGATTGCTTTGCCGTTGCACTACTCAAACGGTTCGTCGACGTGCAGGCACTCAAAGAAAAGACGAAAGCCGCGTTAATTGAGCTTAAAAACAAACGGGTATTCGGTGAGCTGAAAGAAGAAGAGATTAAAACTGACCCTTTGAAACAGGATTATGCAAACGGCACGGGCGCGGCGATGGAAACGGAACGCGCGGCAGTGGAAAAACGGGCTACGACGCTGGAACGCGGTCGGGCGTTTGAAAGTGAGCCGAAAAAGAGTGCGGCGGTGGAAAAGCTCGCGGCTTATGGCACGGATATGACGGCACGCGCGCGGCGGGGTAAGCTTGACCCCGTTATCGGGCGCAAAGCGGAGATTGACAAGGTGGTGCAGGTTTTGTCCCGACGTTCGAAAAATAATCCCGTGTTAATCGGAGAACCAGGCGTGGGAAAAAGTGCGATTATCGAGGGCTTGTCGCAAATGATAATCGAGGGGAACGTGCCCGAACAGCTGTATAATAAGACGGTGTTTTCCGTCGATTTACCCGGTATGCTCGCAGGCGCGAGGTATCGCGGGGATTTTGAGGAACGATTGAAAGATTTAATGGGCGCGGTGATGGAGGACGGCGACGTCGTGCTGTTTATCGACGAAATCCATACCATCGTGGGCGCGGGTGCGTCGTCGGATAACGGCATGGACGCGGCAAATATCTTAAAGCCTATGCTCGCGCGTGGGGATTTGCAGGTCATCGGCGCGACGACGATTGAGGAATACCGAAAATATATCGAAAAAGACCCTGCGCTAGAACGTAGGTTTACGCCTGTGCACGTGGAAGAGCCGTCGGAACAGGATACCGTTTCTATTTTGAAGGGCTTGCGGAAAAAATACGAGGCGCATCACGGCATAGCGATTACCGACGAGGCAATCGAGGCGGCAGTCAAGCTTTCTTCGCGGTATATTACCGACAGGTTTTTGCCCGATAAAGCCATTGACCTTATCGACGAGGCGGCGGCGCGCGTGCGTATTTTAGAGAACGGCGGCGCGGAAATTAAGGAGCTGGAAAGCGAAATTGCCGCGTTTGAAACAGAACGTAGACTTCGGGAGCGGCGCGGGGAATACGCTTTGGCGACGGCGGCGTTTGAAAATCTGAAACGCGCCCAAGACAAGCTTGCCGCACTCAAACGCGCGCAAGCACCTCTAACGCTCGCGGACGGACGGCTTGCCATCGGGAACGAGCAGGTCGCGGCGATTGTGAGCGCGAGAATGAAAATTCCGCTCACGAAAATTACGCAGGAAGAGGGCGAAAAACTGATGCGCTTGGAAGAGGATTTGCATAAGCGTATTATTGGGCAAAACGAGGCGGTGAGCGCGGTAGCCAAAGCCATACGCCGTGCGCGCGCGGGTTTGAAAGACCCGTCCCGTCCTATCGGTTCGTTTATTTTCGTCGGACCTACGGGTGTGGGGAAAACCGACCTTTGCAAGGCGCTTGCAGAGGCTATGTTCGGCTCGGAAGAGCAAATGATACGCCTCGATATGAGCGAATATATGGAAAAACAGTCGACGTCGAAGCTTATCGGCGCGCCTCCCGGCTACGTCGGCTACGAGGATATGCAGACGGGACAGCTTACCGATAAGGTGCGGACGAAACCTTATTCCGTCGTATTGTTCGACGAAATTGAAAAGGCGCATCCCGACGTATTTAATCTGTTATTGCAAATTTTAGACGACGGGCGGCTTACGGACAGCAAGGGTAGAACGGTGAGTTTCAAAAACGCCGTGATTATCTTGACTTCTAACGTTGGCGCAGCGGTGGCGCAAGCGGAGAAGACGGGCGTCTACGGGTTCGGCGCGGGGAGCGACGACGGCGATAACCGTAGCGGCGAAGGGGTCGGCGATAAGCAATACGAGGCAATGAAAGAGAATATCACGAGCGCGCTTAAAGAAAAGTTTAAGCCTGAATTTTTGAATCGTATGGACGACGTGATTGTATTCCACCGTTTGACGGAAAGCGATTGCGTACAAATTGGGAATAAAATTGTCGCCTCGCTCGCGCGGCGGTTGTCCGAGCAACGCGGCGTTACGTTGAGCGTAACCGAAAATGCGCTCAAAGCGCTTGTGAAAGAAGGATACGACCCGCAATACGGCGCAAGACCGTTAAAGCGCGTTATTCAGCGCCGCATAGAGGACAGGCTGTCCGAAGAGATTTTGCTTGGAAAGGTGTGCGGCGGGCAGAGAGTAACGGTGGATTATTCGGGCGGAGAGTTTGTGTTTTCCGCGAGGAATTGACGAAAGGAGAATAGGATAATGAAACTGACGACGGCGGGAGAATCGCACGGCAAGGCACTTGTGGCTATCATTGAGGGCTTGCCTGCGCATTTGCCTATCGATAAGGAACAAATAAACGCCGAGCTTGCGTTGCGGCAAAGCGGCTACGGGCGCGGCGGCAGACAGAAAATCGAAAAGGACGAGGTGGAAATTTTAACGGGCGCGCGGAACGGCGAAACGCTTGGCAGTCCTTTGACGCTTTGTATTTATAATAAGGATTTTGCCAGTTGGGAAAACGCGATGTCGAGCGGTGCGTGCGATAAGGCGGCTATGGCGCAAAAACGCTTGACGAAGGTGCGGCCCGGACACGCTGACCTTTCGGGGATTTTGAAATTTGAACAGACGGACGCGCGGAATATTTTGGAACGCGCCTCTGCCCGTGAAACGGCAATCCGCGTGGCGGCAGGGAGCGTTTATAAACAGTATCTTGCCGCGCTCGGTGTCGAAATCGCAGGCTACGTTACGGAGATTTGCGGCGTAAAGGACGGGGGCAGGTATGCGTTCGACGAGCTGTTTTACGCAAAGTCGACGGAAACGGGCATGCTCAATTCAGAGGCGGCGGCTTGCGCCAAAGAGAAAATCGACGAACTGAAAAAGAACGGCGATACGGCGGGTGGCGCGGTGGAAATCCGCGTGCGCGGTTTGAAGAGCGGTTTTGGGAGTATGATGACGTATGCCGAGAAATTAGACGGTCGGCTCGCGCAGGGCTTGATGAGTATTCAAGCCGTCAAGGCGGTCGAAATCGGCGCAGGGTTTGCCGTCGCGGGCGTGAGCGGTAAAGACGTGCACGACGAGATTTTTTATAGCGAAGAAAGAGGCTATTACCGTGCAACCAACCGCGCGGGTGGGATAGAAGGCGGTATGACGAACGGCGAGGAAATCGTTTTGCGCGTCGCTATGAAACCTATCCCTACGCTTATGAAAGGGTTGAGAACGGTGGATTGTGAAAGTAAGGCGGCGGAGATTGCGGCGTCGGAACGTAGCGACGTATGCGCGGTGTTTGCATTGGAGAGAATAGCCGAAGCGGTCGTGGCACAGGTGCTTGCGGACGCGGTTGCCGAGCGGCTCGGCGGCGATACGCTTGCACAGGTGCAGGCACGTTATCGCGATTTGCCGTAATTGGAGAGAGTATGCAGGAAATTGCTTTGAAAACACCGACGACGTCGGCTACAATTTATATCGGCGACGACGCGCTTGCGCTGCGGCTTTTTGAGCTCGTTGCAAAGCGGGAATGTTTCGTCGTTACGGACAGTAACGTGCGGCGTATTCACGCGGCGTTTTTTGAGACGTATTTCAAGGACGTGCCTACGTTCGTGCTCCCTGCGGGCGAGGAGAATAAAACGTTTGCGTATTTAGGGCGTATTTTGGAAGAAATGCAGGCGGCGGGCTTGCACCGTAGTGCGCGGTTGTTTGCCGTCGGCGGCGGCGTTGTGGGAGATATGGCAGGGCTTGCGGCGGCGCTGTATATGCGCGGCATTTCCTGTGTGCAAATCCCAACCACGCTTTTGGCACAGGTGGATAGTAGCGTGGGCGGTAAAACGGCGGTCGACCTTTGCGGTGTGAAAAATATCGTCGGGGCATTCTATCAACCGCAAGAGGTGTTGATTGCGCCCATGTTCCTAAAAACCCTCCCGCCCCGTGAAATCAAGTGCGGTTTGGGCGAAATCGTGAAATACGCCGCGTTGAACGGCGAGATTTTTGAGCGGCTGTCAGGCGGTTTTGAGCATTTGACGGAGCTGATTGCCGCATGCGTTACGCATAAAGCGCGCGTAGTGGAAGAGGACGAGAAAGAAACGTTTGCGCGCAAAGCCCTTAACGTCGGGCATACGACGGGGCATGCGATTGAGCTGTCGAGCGGGCTTTCGCACGGGGAGTGCGTGCTCTACGGTATGCGTTGGGAAACGGAAATCGCAATCGAAAAAGGCGTATGTGAAGAAGATTACGGCAAAAAATTGCTTGCGATTATTGAGCGTGCGCTCAAAACCGAGCCGCGCTCCAAGCTGTGTTTAGAGGATGTAGACAGCGTAGCGGAAAAGGCGAAAGCGGATAAAAAGAACGACGGCGACGGTGAAATTAAAATGGCGGTGGCGAAAAAACAGGGCGAATGGACGTTGCTTTCCCTGCCGTTTGAGGAATATAAATCGGTGCTTAAAAAAGTGATTGCAA
>JAFTKT010000031.1 GCA_017453145.1 Clostridia bacterium | reverse complement strand
TTACGCAAACGCTTGCGGACTTTTGAAAGAGGAAATGCGGATTTTGGGCTCGCTCGTTATCGAGGCGGCGGACAACACGAAAGTGCCTGCGGGTGCGGCGCTCGCCGTCGATAGAGAACGCTTTTCCGCATATATCACGGCAAAGCTCAAAGCCTGCCCTAATTTACACCTTGTCTGCGCGGAGCTGGAAAGCTTGCCCGATTTAGAAACTTTGGAAAAGGACGGGGCAGGTATGCGATTATCGCCACAGGTCCTTTGACAAGCGACGCGCTGTCCAAAGACATTCAAGACAAATTCGGCGGTGAGCTACACTTTTTCGACGCCTCCGCGCCGATTGTGTCTGCCGAGAGTATCGATTATGCCTGTGCGTTCACGGGCGACAGATACGGCAAGGGCACGGGCGATTATATTAACTGCCCGCTCACGAAAGAGGAATACTACGCGTTCGTAGACGAGCTGCTAAATGCCGAGCGCGCGCATTTGCACGAATTTGAAAAGGGCGAAATTTTCGAGGGCTGTATGCCTATCGAGGTCATGGCGTCGCGAGGGAAAGACACCCTGCGGTTCGGCACGCTCAAACCCGTCGGCTTATTCGGCGAGGACGGCAAACGCCCGTATGCGGTGTTACAACTCCGCAAGGAAAACGAAACGGGAACGGCGTATAATTTGGTCGGCTTTCAGACAAATTTGAAATTCCCCGAACAAAAACGGGTGTTTTCCATGTTCCCCGCCCTTAAAAACGCCGAATTCTTGCGCTACGGCGTGATGCACAGAAACACGTATTTACACGCCCCGAGTGTTTTAAGCGCGGATTTTTCGGTTACAAATAAACGTAACCTTTTTTTCGCAGGACAGATTACGGGCGTAGAGGGCTACGTCGAGAGCGCGGCGAGCGGGCTTATGGCGGCGATTGCGATAGCCGACGAGCTTGCGGGCAAACCCCGACGAGTTTTCCCCAAAGAGACGGTCTGCGGCGCGTTGCAGGCGCATATATCGACGCCTTGCAAGGATTTTCAGCCGATGAACGCAAATTTCGGTATTCTTGCGCCTCTGCCCACACGGATTAAGGATAAAAAGGAACGCTATGCCGCTTTATCGCGGCGTGCAATCGAAAGGATAAAAAGCATTAGCGAGGAATAAACAATTATGGAATTTAGAGGTACGACCATTTGCGCGGTAAAAAAGGACGGCGTAACGGCAATCGCGGGCGACGGACAAGTAACGATGGGCGAATCGGTCATTTTCAAAAATACGGCGGTCAAGGTACGGCGGATTTACGGCGGCAAAGTCGTTTTGGGGTTTGCGGGCTCGGTAACGGACGCGTTCGCGCTCACCGAGCGGTTCGAGGGCATGCTGAATAAATTTTCAGGCAATCTGATGCGCTCGGCAGTCGAGCTTGCGGAGCTTTGGCGTAGCGACAAAATCGGTCGGAAATTAGACGCAATGATGATTACGGCAGACGAAAACACGCTGCTCATTTTATCGGGCACGGGCGAGGTAATCGAGCCTGACGAGGGGGTATGCGCTATCGGCAGCGGCGGTAACTACGCGCTTGCGGCGGCGCGTGCGCTGTATCAGGAAACGGACTACGACGCGGCAACGATTGCAAAAAAAGCGCTGAAAATCGCGTCGGAAATTTGCGTGTTCACCAACGACAATATCCGTTTAGAAACGGTGGGCGAGCCCCAAACAAAGAAAAAGTCTGTCAAAAAACAGACGAAAAAGGAGGCGTAACGGAGTATGGATTTATCGCCGAAACAAATCGTAAACAGATTAGATAAATATATAATCGGGCAAAACGAGGCGAAAAAAGCGGTGGCGATTGCACTTCGCAACCGTTATAGACGCGCCCAACTCCCGACGGAGATTCGCGAGGAAATTACGCCCAAAAACATTATCATGAAAGGCCCTACGGGCGTGGGAAAAACGGAGATTGCGCGCCGTCTTGCCAAGCTCGTCAAAGCCCCGTTCGTCAAGGTCGAGGCGACCAAGTACACCGAAGTGGGCTACGTAGGCAAAGACGTCGAGGGTATGATTCGCGACCTTGCGGAATGTGCGTATCGGCTGGTGAAAGCGGAAAAGCAAGAAGAGGTCAAAGCGAAAGCGACGGTTGCCGCCGAAAGACGGATTGTGCGCGCGCTTGCGGAGGTTAAAAAGGACGAAAAGGGCGAAACGCCGAAAGAGGTGTTTGAAAACAACCTGCTACTCGGCTTACGCAAGGGGGACTACGACAATTTCACGATTGAAATGGAGGTTACGGATATTCCCCAGCCTATGGAGCTCGTGCCCGGCGGTGCGGCGATTTCTATCGGCAGTATTTTCGGGGATATGTTCCAAAACAAGAAGAAAAAACGTCGTTTTGCCGTGAAAGAGGCGTTCCAAATCGCGCTGGAAGAAGAGGCGTCCAAACTCTTGGACGAGGACGCGATTAAGGCAGAGGCGTTATATCGCGCGGAGAACGACGGGATTGTGTTTATCGACGAAATCGATAAAATCGCAGGCAAGGGTAACCATCACGGCGCGGACGTATCGCGCGAGGGCGTACAACGGGACATTTTACCCATTGTCGAGGGCTCGACCGTCGTTACTAAATACGGCCCTATTAAAACCGACTTCATTCTGTTTATCGCGGCGGGCGCATTCCACGTTTCGTCGATTGAAGATTTAATCCCCGAGCTGCAAGGCAGATTTCCCGTTTCGGTGGAACTCCACAGCCTGACGAAAGAGGATTTCGTGCGTATTTTGACGGAAACGGAAAACTCTCTGACCTTTCAATACGGACAACTGCTCGGCGTAGACCATATCGATTTACAGTTTGACAAAGGCGCAATCGAGCGTATTGCAGAGGTATCGGTGGAGCTGAACGCCACGAGCGAGGATATAGGCGCGAGAAGATTGCACACGGTTATGGAGTATTTGTTAGAGGACATTTCTTTTAACGCAGGCGGCGATTATCCGACCTTTACGTTGCATATCGACGCGCATTACGTGGACGAACACCTGCAAAAGCTCACGGGCGACAGAAACCTCAAAAAATACGTTTTATAAAAGGAAAAATAGAATGATTAACATACCCAAAGGCACGAAAGACGTTCTCCCGCAGGACGCATATAAATGGCAATACGTGGAAAGCGTCGCACGTGATACGGCAAAGCTTTTCAATTTGAAAGAAGTTCGCACGCCGACGTTCGAGCATACGGAATTATTTCAACGCGGCGTGGGGGACACGACGGACGTCGTAACCAAAGAGATGTACACGTTCCGCGACAAGGGCGACAGGTCGATAACGTTGAAACCCGAAGGCACGGCGGGGGTCGCGCGTTCGTTTATTGAAAACGGAATGAGCGGCGGCGTGTTGCCTGCCAAACTGTTTTATATCACGCCTGCATTCCGCTACGAGCGGCCGCAGGCGGGCAGACTTCGTGAGTTTCATCAATTCGGCGTAGAAATTTTCGGCGCGAAGAGCGCGCAGACGGACGCGGAGGCGATTGCGACGGCAGACGCGCTTTTGAAAAGGCTCGGTTTGCAGGTCAAGCTGTATATCAATTCCATCGGCTGTCCCGCTTGCCGCGCGGAATATAACAAGGCGCTCAAAGCCTTTTTCGCGCCGCATTTGGACGGGCTTTGCTACGATTGTAAAAACCGTTTCGAGAAAAACCCGTTGCGGCTTTTGGATTGCAAGGAAGAAACCTGTAAAAAAATAAACGCCAACGCGCCGAGCATGCTCGACTATCTTTGCGAGGATTGCAAAGCGCATTTCGAAGAAGTCAAGGCATGCCTTGCGGGTGCGGGCGTGGAATATGAAATCGATTCTCGGATTGTGCGCGGGCTTGACTATTACACGCGCACGGTGTTCGAGTTTGTGTCGACGGCAATCGGTGCGCAGGGCACGGTTTGTGCAGGCGGGAGATACGACGGCTTGATTGAACAGCTCGGCGGCGCGCCCACCCCTGCGGTCGGCTTTGCGGCAGGCATGGAACGGTTGCTTATCGTAATGGAGCAAACGGGCGTGCAAATCCCCGAGCCTCAAAAGCCGACGGTGTATTTGGCGGGTATGGACGACAAATGCCGTCAAAAAGCGTTTGAGCTTGCGGCGCGCTTGCGCGCGTCGGGCGTCAGTGCGGAAATCGACCACATGTCGCGTTCGGTCAAGGCACAGTTCAAATACGCGGACAAGCTCGGCGCAAAATTTGTGGCGGTAATCGGCGAGAGCGAGCTTTTGGAAGGGCAAATGAGCGTGAAAAATATGTCGAACGGCGAAACGGAAAAGATAGCCTTTGAAAACGCCGTTGCATATTTTACGCACAAATAAAAAAACTGAAAGAGGAGGGAACAAGTTATGGTAAAACACGTAAATGGTAGCGAGCTGGAAGAATTGCTCGCAAAGTCGAACAACACGGTATTTTGTGATTTTTGGGCGAGCTGGTGTGGACCGTGCAGAATGTTGGCGCCCGTCTTTGAGGAGATTTCCGACAAATACGACGGACAAGCAACGTTTGTAAAAGTAAACGTAGACGAGGCGGAGGACGCGGCGGTGAAATACGGCATTTCGTCTATCCCGAACGTGATTGCATTCAAGGGCGGAAAACCTGCGGCAAACAGTCTTGGATTCGTACCTGCCCCCGTGCTTGAAAACTTTGTAAAGAATAATTTGTAATCGCTTAAACAAAGCAAATCCCCAAGCGGAGGGGCGCTCCGCTTGGGGATTTTAATTTATGAGAATTTAATTATGAAGTTGTCAAAATCAATAGTTTTCCGCGCGAACTTGGAAATATGCCTGCGGGTGCGCACAGATAGGGCACACGTCGGGTGCTTTCTTGCCAACGACGATATGACCGCAGTTGGAGCAGTGCCAAACGGCGTCGCCTTCTTTGGAGAATACAAGGTCGCCTTTCACGTTTGCAAGCAGCTTTCTGTATCTTTCTTCGTGTTCCTTTTCAATCGCCGCAACGCCGTCGAAAAGTTTTGCAATTTCTTCAAAACCCTCTTCACGAGCCACTTTTGCGAATTCATAATACATATCCGTCCATTCGTAGTTCTCGCCCTC
>JAFTKT010000030.1 GCA_017453145.1 Clostridia bacterium | reverse complement strand
TAAACGTCTACCGCTATGTATTTGAAAAGCAAAGAGAATATCATGGGCGAGAGAATCTGCGGCATGAATAATACTGTTTTGAATAAGCCGCTCATAGGATATTTCTTGTAGAGATAGAACGAGAATACAAGCGCGAGCGTAATCCCTACGCCTACCTTTATCGCCGCCCAAATCAAGGAAAGCTTGATTCGGTCTAGCCGTTCCGTCGCCACCGCCCATGCTCTTTGAAAATTCGTTAACCCTGCGAACGTAACGTCAAATCCGAGCGCATTCGTTTTTGCCGTATAGCTTTGAAACGCCAAAATAAACGAATTGATATTTACGTAGACGTAGCAAATCAAAAATTGTATAGACGGGAGCGTTACCAAGCAGATATAAAAGAGAAGCCTGCTCCTATATCTGCTATTGATACGCGCGCCCGATTTTTTCGTAGCTGTGTTTTCCATTATTTATTCCCTTTATAATACGTAGTCGCCCAAGTGGATGCGGAAATACAATTTGCCTCAAAGCACGCACGAGCTGATTTTCCCGCGTCAATCGCCGCAACAATATCTCTGTAATTAACTCCTTCGATATGCGGTCTATATCCGAAATTGATACCGTAGGAAAGTGCTCTGCCGCTTTCTCTGAGCGTTGCATTGTCGGCGAGCTGTTGCACCACGCGGTTATTCGCGCGCGCCGTCATAACCGATTTTTGCGCTTTGTTTAACCCGCCTAATACTTCGTCGTCAATCTCTACGTCAATACCAAGCTTGGTCGTACCTGACTGTTTGA
Source organism: Clostridia bacterium (assembly GCA_017453145.1). Lineage (GTDB taxonomy): Bacteria > Bacillota > Clostridia > Christensenellales > Borkfalkiaceae > Scatosoma. The sequence continues at coordinate 1,883 of JAFTKT010000030.1, read as the reverse complement.
TAAAATTCTTCACTTCTTCGTCGGTATACAGGAATTTGAGAAATGCTTTGCTCGCCGCAAGCGCCCCTTCCTGCCCGCGTTTCGTCGTCATATTGTTATTTAAGAACGCATACGTTTTTACACCGCTCGAAAGCGCCTCTTCTCTGCCCGCGCCTGCCGTTACGGGCGTATTGAACGAAGTCGGCATATGGAAGTATGCAATATTTCTTTCTTTCGTCATATCGCCGTTTAAGCGTTGATATTCATAGAAAATGTCGTTGTCCTCTGCCTCGTTTAACCAGTAGGTTCCCTCAAAAATCATGCCGACCTCATCGTAATCCCCGATACCGTTCAAAATCAGATTACGCATTGCATCGGTGTGCAAGAAGGTACTGTTCGCGTAGTTTTCGTGAATCCAACCTTGTTTAACCGCAAGTTCCATAAACGCCTTTGCGTAGTATCTGTTCACGTCGTTGATTGCATAGTAGCCTGTTTCTTCCGTTACCTCCACCGTTTGTGTAATCGGCTTTTTAATGGTGTTCACACCTGCAAACAAATTGTCCGTACCAAAGCCCGTAACCGTTTCTACCGTGCCCTCGAACGCAAATTTCGCGCGGCTCGCCTCATAGCCTGCAAGCGCAGTCCAAAGCCCAGATATAAAATATCCTGAATAGTCCACGTGGCTACCCGCAACGACGAACGGCGTTACTTGCTTTCTGCGTTTCATATAGTCGCAAAGCGCAATAAACTCTTCGAGCGTCGTCGGCAATCCGTCGTCTTGCGTGCCGTATTTGCCGTCGTTACCGCAACTCTTTTTTGAGCTTTCGTTTTTGATGAAATAGAAATCCTTTTTCAAAAGTGAGCAGGTGTACTTCACCCCCTCGCTTGCCGAATCCGCCAAGTATAAGCCGTATTTATTGAAAATTTCCACGTCGTAGGTTGCGCCGTTATAAAACTCGTAGTGCGGGAGCGCGTAGTATTTACCATCCGCGCCTTTATATTCATAACGCAAATCCTCTTGTAATTTATCCTCAATTGAAATCGTTTCACCGTCTTTCGTTTCCAAATCCCCCGTTACGATTTCAGTAATGTCGCAAAGTAATCCCTGCTGAATTTTAACACGTACGCCTTCGGTCAATTGGTCAAAATAAATATTATACCCCGATTCACTCATGGCGTTTGAACCAGTGGAAATGGAGCTTGTTACCTCCACCTTAACACCCTGTTTATCATCTTCAAACACCGCGTCTACGTTCGCTTTTTCAAAACGGCGCGCCGCGTTATCCAGCCACTTTCTACCGATACCGCCGCCAAAGTTCATTACCTTAATCGTCGTTTCGTTGCCTGTGTATTCAATCGCGTCCTCCCCCGAATCGCTTGTGCCGCCGCCGCTCGAAGTCGTGCCGCCGCAAGCCGCCGCACCGAACACGGTCGTGAGCGCAAGTACAGTTGCCATACATTTTCCGAAAAATTTCTTCATTATTTTTCTCTCCTTTTATTTTTTTCTTTTCGTTTTTTTGTGGCGCGTTTAGCGCGCCGTTTTTACAACTACACACTTATTTTATCATACCATTTCCCGCATTGTCAATAGCAAAAAAAGTTTTTTTGATGTGGATTTATGCTTTTTTTTGCTTTTTTTGTTTGACATTTTGAAAAATATATTTTATAATAGAGATATGAAAAGAGCATTTGTGGAATATACTTCAAAAAACGGATTTCGGTTTCATCATTCCGTTTCAACGGCAGAAGGAGAACAAAACGAGTATTTAGCGCGTAGCGAATCGCATTATTTATACGAACTGTTCTGGCTGTTATCGGGCGACGTACAGTATACCGTCAACGGAAAAACGTTCGTTGTTTCCGCAGGCGACGTTTTGCTGCTTGCGCCCGAAACGGTGCATTCC
>JAFTKT010000029.1 GCA_017453145.1 Clostridia bacterium | reverse complement strand
TATTTAGCGCGTAGCGAATCGCATTATTTATACGAACTGTTCTGGCTGTTATCGGGCGACGTACAGTATACCGTCAACGGAAAAACGTTCGTTGTTTCCGCAGGCGACGTTTTGCTGCTTGCGCCCGAAACGGTGCATTCCATGCGCGTACATTTTGAAAAATGCGACTATGAACGAATGGTTCTGCATTTTTCTTCCGATTTATTGCCACGCTTTAACGACGTCGTGTATTTCGACGCCTTAAACGACGAGGTGCAGTTATTTCCAAGCGTGCTTGTGAAAAAATCTAAACTTCCCGCTCTATTCAAACGTTTTGAAGAGGCTTGCACGAATAGTAACAAGTATTTGGATTTACAACTATACCGCGAAGTGCTTTGCTTTGTTGAAGAATTAGATAAGCTACTGCTGGAAGCCTTTCATTTACAGGAAACGATTTCCGATTCCGTCATCACGAATAAAATTTCCTATGCGTGCACGCAATATATCCGCAAGCACATGGACCAGTATTTTTCTTTGCCCGAGCTTGCAAAGGCACTCAATATCAGCGTGTCCTATCTTGCGCACGCCTTCAAAAAGGAAATGGGGCTTTCTCTTAATAAGTATATAATGACGCAAAAAATGCGTTTGGCGCAAAAACGCCTCGAACAGGGAGACCCGCCGCAACAGGTTGCCCTTTCGCTCGGCTACGAATACTATTCCACTTTCTATCATCAATATCAAAAGTTTTATTCCATTTCGCCCGGCGAGCAATACAGCTTGCCGCATACCCGTAAATGGATGCGCAATCAATACCCCGAGCACTTTTGATAAGACAAATACAAAGCGGCGGCTACCGATTGTTTCGATAGCCGCCGCCTTTTATATCACGCCGTTAAAACCAAACGGTCGTTTCTTTATCCCCGATAAAAATTTTTACCTCGCCTTGCGGCAATACATCTTGCATTTCGATCCCCACATAGGCAAACCGCTCGGCGGGGATTTCAAAGCGCACGGTTTGGCGTCCCCCTTTTTTGAGCTTAATCCGACGATACGCCACGAGCTTTTTCACGATACCCGTAACGATTTTCGTGCGCATATTCCTTGCAAATACGAGCACGCTTTCTTCCGCGTCATAGTCGCCGATATTTTCAACGGTAACCTCCACACGGCAAACGCTTTCCGATGGTTTAGCCGCCGTTAATTCGGTATAAGCAAATTCCGTATAAGACAATCCGTATCCAAACGGGAAGAGCGCGGACGAATCGGAAAACACATAGTCCATTCCCGGACGGTCATAGCTCCCTGCCTTTTGATAAAGCGAACCCTTTCCTTGCTGTTTATGATTATAATAGCAAGGGATATGCCCGACGCTACGGGGAATGGAAAAGGGCAATTTTCCCGACGGCACGACCTTTCCCGCCAATATATCGGCAACGGCAAGATTTCCGTCGCTCCCCACACCAAAGGCAAGCAGCACGGCATTCACAAGCGGCAACTCTTCCTCGAACGAAATAGGCGTGCCGCCGTATAAAACAAGCGTCAGCGGCTTTCCGAGCGCAGAAAGCTCTTTCAACATTCTTTTTTGCGGTTTCGGTAAATCGGTATCGTGCCGATCGTAGCCCTCGCCGCTCGTAATCGCCCAATCGGAAACGCGTTCTCTTTGCTCCGCGCCGCCTGCGTCGCCGCCCGAAAGACTAATGGAATTATGCCCGCCCGCAAAAATTACTACGTCTGCCTTTTTAGCGCAAGCCAACGCGCGCGCCACTTTGCCTTCCTCGTATTCCGCAAACCCAACGCCCAATTCCACGAATACGTTCTCTGCTCCGTAACGGGCAATCAGGGCTTGGCGCAACGTAATCGAACGCGACGCCACCGAATTTACTCGTTTATCTTTATCCCTGTCGTCGTAGTAGCAATAACTGCCCAACTGCGCAATTTCGGCGTTCGGGCCGACGAGCGCGATCTTTTTCACTTTTTTGTCTGAAAACGGCAAAACGCCGTCGTTTTTCAAAAGTACGACGCCCTTTTCCGCAATTTCACGGCAAAGCGCGCGGTTTTGCGGCGTGAATACTTGATCCTGCCAAGCCGTTTCGTCAAAATAGGGATTTTCAAAAAGTCCAAGCTTGAATTTCGTCGTTAGCACGCGCGATACCGCCGCGTCGATTTTTCTTTCGTCCACCTCGCCACGCTCAACCGCCTCTTTCATTTCTTGCCCGTAACCGACGGCAAAACACGCCTCCATGTCCACGCCTGCCTCTAAATAGAGCTTTCCCAGCTCCAACTCGTTCTCCACAGAACAATGCGCGTTGAGGAGTAAGCCGCTCGAACCGTAGTCGGTGATTACCATTCCTTGAAAGCCTAATTCCTCGCGAAGCACCTCGTGCATCCAATACCGCGAAATATGCACGGGTACGCCGTCTATTTCCGAATAGCTCGGCATTGTGCACATAACACCCGCTTGCACACATTCCTTGAACGGGCGGAGCATATATTCACGCACTTCCCGTTCGCCCACGTGCACCGCCGATAAATTCAGTCCGCTTTCGGGCGTGCCGAAAGCAAGATAATGTTTCATCGTCGCCGCCACGCCGTTGTCCTGAATTCCACGCACGACCGCCGTGCCCATATTTCCCGTCAGAAAAGGGTCTTCGCCGTAATTTTCCTCGCATCTTCCCCAACGCGCGTCCTGCAAAAGGTCAACGTTCGGCGCGTATAATTGATTAAAGCCGCAAGCGCGCGCCTCTTTTGCCTCTGCCGCGCCCATTTTATAGGCGTACGTTTCGTCGAACGTTGCCGCGATACAACCCGTCGTCGGAAATACCGTACCCATAGGCAAGGAAAGTCCGTGCGTGCCCTCCGCCGCCACGAGCAAGGGAATACCCAAGCGCGTTTCGTTCAAGCAATATTCCTGCAAACGGTTGATGAGCGGCAAATCAAACGCGCGAAAGCAATAAATCGCGCTGTCCAACGTATTTTCGCCCTTTTGGATATTTTCATAATGCACGGAAAAAGGCACGCTACTGCCCGGACAATGCAGTTGTTGCAATTTTTCCTTTATCGTCATTCGCGAAAGCAGATCCGCAACGCGCGCCTCAATCGGCAAATTCGAATCCTTGTATTTCGGCAAGGTATTCTCCTTTTCGCAATCGTTTGTTGTTTTCATTTTTTCAAAGAACTCCTTTTCATTAAAATTTCTTCATAATTTTTCTCTCTTTTTATTATTTCTCTTTTTGTTTTTTTCAGCGCGCTTGGCGCGCCGTTTTTACAACTACATACTTATTTTATCATACCATCCACCCATTGTCAATGGCAAAAAAAGTTTTTTTGATGTTAATTTCTGCTTTTTTAATTTTGCGTTTTACGTGTTTTTTATTTGACATTTTATAAATTTTATTTTATACTGAAAGCATGAGAAAAGCATTTGTGGAATATGTTTCCAAAAACGGATTTCGGTTTCATCATTCCGTTTCAACGGCAGAAAAAGACCAAAGCGAATATTTAGCGCGTAGCGAATCGCATTATTTATACGAACTGTTCTGGCTGTTATCGGGCGACGTACAGTATACCGTCAACGGAAAAACGTTCGTTGTTTCCGCAGGCGACGTTTTGCTGCTTGCGCCCGAAACGGTGCATTCC
>JAFTKT010000028.1 GCA_017453145.1 Clostridia bacterium | reverse complement strand
GTTCTGCAAGCGGTTGTAAACCTTTGGCGATAGCAACGGACGCACGCGTTTTGCGTTTTTGTTTATACGGGCGGTAAATATCCTCGACCTCCGTCAAAATTTCCGCTTTATCGAGCGCGGTTTGAATATCTTCCGTCATCTTGCCTTGCTGCACGATAGCGGCGGCGACTTCTTCTTTGCGCTTTTCAAGGTTACGAAGATAGGTCAATTTGTCGTTTAAGGCACGTAAAACTTGGTCGTCGCAACTGCCTGTCATTTCCTTGCGATAGCGCGCGATAAAGGGTACGGTATTCCCCTCGTCAAGGAGTGAAATAATGTTTTTTGCGTGCGTATGCGATACGTTAAATTCTTGGGTAATCGTTTGTAAAATGTCCATAATTTTTTACCTGTCCGTTATATATATTTCGTCGAGAGCTTTTCTCCAAACGGTTTCGTCAAATCGTGGGTTTGCGGGACTTGTCGAGGGCAGCTTTTGGTAGGGAACGGATAGATTTGCATACCGTTCCACGAATAACTGATAAGCGAGTGCCCCGTTCAATAAAATCTTTTCTATTTTTGCGTGATTGAGGACTTCGAATAAATCGGCGACTTCCGCATTTTTGACGGACGAATCGGACGAGCCCTCGATTTCGCATGCCGTTACCATATCCCAAAGCGCAATATTTCGCCTTGCCAAAAACGCCTTTTTCCCTGCCGTCGTTTCGGGGATTTCCTCGCCGAAATAACCGCAGATAAGCCGCCAAAAACGGTTTTGCTTATTCCCATAGTAAAAGGCGATTTCACGGCTTTTTACCGACGGAAAACTGCCTAAAATCAATACTCTGCTATTCCCGTCGAACACGGGCGCAAATCCTTGTTTTTTCTGCACGTGCATACGCTTAAAACGCCTTGTTCGTATTCCCGACAAGCGCAACGGCGCGTTGGGTTTCGTCAAAACAGGTTTTAAGCACCGATTGCGCCTCGTCGAGCGTCATGGCGTTGATGGCTTTGAGTTTTTCGTCAAAATCAAACAATTTGTTAAAGTAGAGCATATATTTGCCATATAATAGCATTTGCGAATTACTGCTTTCTTGACCGAACAACAAGCCCGATTTCATTTGCTCGCGCGAACGGTTAAACTCTTCGAGGGAAACGCCCTTTTCTTTCATAGTCTGCACGACCTCCAAAATCGCGTCGAAAGCTTGGTTTTTCTGTTCGGGGTTCACGCCTGCGTAAATGACTTGCGTGCCGCATTCGGCATACGCGGACAAATAGGAATATACGGAATAAGCAAGTCCGCGCTTTTCACGTACTTCTTGAAAAAGTCTTGCGCTCATCGTGCCGCCAAGCACGCCGTTGAGAGCGCTCATAACGTTTTCGTTTTTATCCCCTCGCGCCACGCTTGGATAACCGAGCGCGATATGCATTTGCTCGATTTGTTTTCTTTTGACGAGGCTTTGCCGCTCGGCAATGAGTTTTGGCGCGCGCGTTTCAAATTTGCCTTTGGGCAAGTCGCCGAAATAGTTTTCTAAAAGCGCTTGTGCGGTGGTAAAATCAATGCCGCCCGCAAAGGAAACGACGGTGTTTTCGGGACAGTAGCGCGCACGTTTATAGCGTGCAATATCTTCTACGGTAAAGCCCTTGACGTTTTTCGCCGTGCCGAGAATATTTCTGCCGTAGTTCTCTTTGCCGTAGAACGCGCGGGATAAGAGGTCAAGGCATAAATCTTCGGGCGTGTCCTCGTTCATGGAAATTTCTTCGCAAACAACGCCCTTTTCACGCGTCATTTCCTCTTCGGGAAACGTCGAATGCAAGAATAAATCGGACAAAAGCTCAAAGCAAGCCGCCGTATGCTCGGAGGTGCATTTTGAATAATAACAGGTCAAATCCTTGCCCGTGAAAGCGTTTACCTGTGCGCCGAGCCTGTCGAACGAATCGGAGATTTCAAAAGCGGTTCTCTTTTTCGTGCCTTTGAATTGCATATGCTCGATAAAGTGCGAGATGCCGTCCTCTTTATCCGTTTCTACGCTTGCGCCCGTTCCGACGAGTATCCCCATCGTTACCGAACGGAAACCCTGCATTTGTTTTACTACGAGCCGCAGCCCGTTTTCGTATTTCTTTTCGAATACCATACTTCCTTTTTCTAACCTTTTTGCTGTAAATTTTCCGACACCGTAATTGCCGAAAGAGATAGTTTTTCGTAATAGCTTAAAATATCGTCCAAAGCGTCGGCGGTTGCCTCCATAGGATGCATCAAGACAAACTCTCCGCCTTGAATATTTTTTGTGGCGCGCGTGTATATGACGGCAGCGTTTTTATCCCGCCAATCAATCGTATCACGCGACCATAAAATTGTTTTCATTTGCAACGTTTTACAAACGGTGAGCGTATCGTTGCCGTATGCGCCCGAAGGCGGCGCGAACAGCGTGGGAACGACGCCGATTGCAAGTTCGATAAAACGGTTGCAATCCTCAATTTCCTTTTTGTTTTGCGCAAAAGACAGCTTGTCGTGCGATTTATGGAAATAACCGTGATTGCCGATTTCATGTCCGTTTTCGTAAATATCCCGCAAACAGTTCACGTTGTCGTCCGCCCAGCAACCGCCGATAAAAAACGTTGCCTTTGCGCCGTGCGCTTTGAGAGTATCTAAAATACGGTATACTTCGTCTGTGCCCCAATACACGTTAAACATCAAAGATACGCCTTTCGAATGATTGCCTGCCGAGCGGTACAGTTCGGCGTTTTCGCCCTCTGTCGTAACCGCGTTGCCCTGCGGGGCGATACAAAGCGCGCCGACGGATAATACAAGCAGTCCGAGCGCAACGTTGGTGGCAACCGTCATCTTATAATCTTGCCGCTGTGTGCGGCGGGTTTGATTGCGTTTCAATTTCTCTCACCTCGAAAAAAGATTTCGTAATATCCTATTTTTCTTTTTTTGAGGTTATGCGCGTTATTTAATTTTTACAATGGTTACGCCCGTTTCGCCCTCGCCGTATTTTCCAAGCCTAAATTCAGCAACGCGCGGATACTTTTTCAAAAAATCGTGAATACCTGCGCGGAGCTTGCCCGTGCCCACGCCGTGTACGATACGTACTTCTTCTAAATTCGATACGACGGCGGCGTCTAAAAAATTCTCTACGTCGAAAGCAGCCTCCGCGACCGTTTTTCCGATTACGTTGATTTCCAGCGACGGCGCGGGTTTAGGCGCGAGCGTTTTCTTCACGTCGATTTTCTTTTTATCGGTAGTTTGCGCTTTTTTATCGCCGTTTAACAGGAAAAGCTCGGAAAATTTACTGCGTACTCGAATGTTTCCGCATAAAATTTCCGCCTCCTTTTTAGGCAGACGTACGCTTTGAATCACGCCCGATTGATTGATATTTTTGACGAATACCGTCGCGCCGATTTTCAAATCGGTTTCGCTGGCTTGGCGGTATTGCGGTTGCGGAGCATCTTCCGTATCGCTTGTATACGCTTGATTTATTAGGCGGTTTTTCAAGGTGCGGGCTTTGATGAGGTCGGATTCCGAAACGGTTGCTTGCGCAAAAATTTCTTCCATTTCCGCGAGCAATTCCTCTGCGCTTGCCGCGCGTTCGTTGACGACGCGTCGCGCTTCTGCTTTGGCTTGCGAATACAGCTTGTCTTTTTCTTTTTGCAGTTTTGTTCTTTCCGTTTCCAAAACGCGCAGTTTTTCCTGCCATTCCGTTTTCAAACGGTTTGTTTCCGCAAGCGCTTGTTCCGCCTGTACACGGCTCTCCTCTGCGCTACGCACGATATGCTCGAACTTTTGCGCGTCGGTGGATAAAAAGGAAAGCGCGTTTTGTAAAATACTTTCGTCAAGCCCTAACCGACGGGAAATCCCCAAAGCGTTGCTTGAACCGGGCAAGCCGATTTTTATCACGTAGAGAGGTTGCAACGTGTCCGAATCGAACTCCATACACGCATTTTCAATGCCGTCCGTCGCAAACGCGAACTCTTTGAGCGCGGTATAGTGCGTGGTAACAACGCCTGCACAGCCCTTGTCAAGCAAATCGGCAACGATTGCTTTGGCGAGGGCTTGCCCCTCTTCGGGGTCTGTGCCGCCGCCCAGCTCGTCGATAAGCACCAAGCTCTTTTCGTTTGCATTTTTTACGATATGGATTATGTTGGTAATATGCGAAGAAAAGGTGGATAAATTTTCTTCAATACTTTGCGCGTCGCCTACGTCGCAATAGATTTCGTCGAACGTGGAAAGCACCGCGCGTTTTGCGGGCACGAACAAGCCGCAAGCCGCCATCATGCAGAACAAGCCTACCATTTTAAGCGTAACCGTTTTACCGCCCGTATTCGGGCCGCTGATGAGCAAGAAACGGTAGTGTTCGCCGAGTGAAAGAGAAACGGGCACAACTTTGGCTTGGTCAATCAAAGGATGTCTGCCCATTTCGATTGCAATTTTCCCCTCGCCGTTGATTTCGGGTTTAACGCACGAAAGCTTGTAGGCGTATTCGGCGAGCGCGTAGGCGCAGTCGATTTCTTCTAACAGCGAAACGTCGGCAAGCAGATTGTCGCCGAGCATACCGACACGCTTGGAAAGCTCGTTTAATATGCGCTCGACTTCTTCTTTTTCGTCGATTGTCAGCGTGCGGAGCTCGTTGTTCATTTCAAGCACTTCTTCGGGCTCGATAAAGAACGTTGCGCCGCTTGCCGAGCGGTCGTGAATAAAACCTTTGATGTTGCGTTTATATTCCGCGCGGACGGGGAGAACGTAGCGGTTGTCGCGCATGGTTACGATACCGTCTTGCAGATATTTCCCCTCGCTACCCGTTAAATATTCCGAAAGTCGGTTGCGAATGCGTTCGTTCAAAAGACGTATTTCCCTGCGCAAGGAATAGAGCTTATCGCTTGCGTGGTCGCTCACTTCGGTGTCGCTCAATATTTTCGTTTGAATGTCTTCTTCCAAAGAAAAATCGAAATAAATCTTTTCCGCGAGCGTTTTCATATCCGTAATCGTTTCGTCGTTTATCGCGTGAATACTCGTGTAGGCAATCCTTGCCGAACGGAGCAAATTTCCCACTTTCAAAAGTTCCGCGCAGGAAAGCGTCGATTGTTTTTTCGCGCGGTCGATTTCGTCGGAAAAAGGCGGAAAATACTCCACCTTGCTAATCCCGTGCGAAAACAACAACGCAAGGCACTCCTCTGTGCGGTTTAAGCGACGTTTTGCTTCCGCAGGTACGGGCGTGGGGTGTGTGGAAATCACGCGCTTTTTACCGCCGTCTAATACCGCGTAGATAGAGGCTGTCTCTAAAATTTTATTCAGTTCCGTTTTTTCAATCGCTCTTGCGTTCATCTTCCGTCCTCGTTGTTTTACAGTACGCCGCGTTTATAATGTCCCGACGTATGGTTCTTATAAACGTGTTTTTGCTTTTCCATATCCGTTTGCGCTGCAATCGCCGCAGGCTTGTTTTCTACAAGCGTTAAATCAAGGAGTTTTCCAACGCCTTTGACGCCTGTGGAAATCAAATCGGCGCAATTATAAACCTCAAAACGGCAGTCGCCGTTTGCCGACTTGTATCGCCGCACCGAAAACGCGCGTCCGTTTTCGTCTATGAGGGTGTAGGCGGCTTTTTTATCGCATACTTTGCAAGTCTTTCCAAACGGACAATAGCAAAGGTCCATGAGCTTGATGTTCCCGCTTGTCAACGCAAAGGCGTTTTGCCCCGATAACGCTTTGAGCTCGTGCTCGTTTAGTTCTTTGGAAAGCGCGTAGTAGACGACGTAATCGGGTAATGCGGCGACGGCGATACTGTTTGTCAAATTAAAGCCCGTGCCTACAAATACGCGCAACCCATGCCGCTTGGCAAAGACAAGTCCGCCGTAGTTTTCAGCGTATATGCCGTTGATTTGTCCTAAATGCTTGGTCAACGCCCTTTCGTCCTCTGTCGTAATGAACGGTGGATAATACAAATACTTTTCAAAATTACCGTTTGTAAACGTGTTCGGGAGCGGTGCGGAAAAATCGTTCGGTTTGTAAATCGCAATCTCCGTTTCCACGCCCGTAAAATCCGTTGCAATCACCGCCGTTTTTGCGTTCTCGCAGGG
>JAFTKT010000027.1 GCA_017453145.1 Clostridia bacterium | reverse complement strand
GTCGTGCCGCCGGGCGAGCAAACGGCGTCTTTGAGGTCGGCGGGGTGTCCGTAAGTCAAAAGCATTTTCGCCGCGCCGAGCAACGTTTGCGCGGCGTAGGTCGCCGCCTTGTCGCGAGGTACGCCGCATTCGACTGCCCCGTCGGCAAGTGCCTCTGCAAACGCATACACGAACGCAGGTCCGCAACCCGAAAGCGCGCTCGCCGCGTCGATTTTGTCTTCGGGGAGTTTGTCGAGTACGCCCGCTTTTGCAAAACACTCGCAAAACGCCTGCTCGTCCGCGCCGCAAACGCCGAGCGTGTCGTATAAAATCATGCCCTCGCCCACTTGCGCGGGGGTGTTGGGCATAATACGGATTACAGGCAAATCCGCGCCGATAAACTTGCGAATTGCGGCGGTGGAAATGCCTGCCGCCATAGTGATGACGACGGCGTTTTCACGGGCTTTGAGCTCGCTGGAAAATTCTGCGAGCGTGTCTTGCATATTTTGCGGTTTCACGCCGAGCACGACGAAACGGCAGGAGCTTGCGATTTCCGTTGCCGAGCACACCGTTGCGCCCAGCTCGTTCGCCAAATCGCCTGCTTTGCTGGGATTGTAATCGCAAAGCGCGATATTCTCGCCTCCAACCGTTTTTGCCACCGCGCGCGCAAGTGCGCCGCCCATATTTCCGCAACCAATAAAGCCGATTAAGTAGTTTTTCATAAACGTATTTCTCCTTAGGTTAGTGAATTGCAAGCAAAGCTTGCGTGAAGAGTGAATTTTCGCTAATGCTTGGGTGAATTGCACGCCTTTGGCGTGCGTTATGGAATAATTCCGATACGCAACGCGAAGGCGTTGCAATTCACGAAAACGCAGTTTTCAATTCACGATTGCCTCGCAATCAATTCACGAACGCGTAGCGTTCCATTCATTATAATTATCTAATTTGTCCGTTTCCGCGCACGATATATTTATAAGAGGTCAGCTCTTCCAAGCCCATAGGTCCACGCGCGTGTAATTTTTGCGTAGAAATCCCGATTTCACAGCCCTTGCCGAATTCGCCGCCGTCGGTAAAACGGGTCGAGGCGTTGACGTACACCGCCGCGCTGTCAACGGCAAGGGTAAACTTCTCTGCCGCCGCCGTATTTTCGGTAACGATACAATCGCTGTGTGCCGTCGAGTGTCGCGCAATATGCGAAATTGCCTCGTCCACGTCCGAAACGGTTTTCACGGCTAAAATATAATCCAAAAACTCGGTGTCGAAATCCTGTTCGCTCGCCTTTTCGCCGCCGAGCAGAGCAAGCGCGGTTTCTCCCTCCACGCGGAAGGACACGGTGGGCAACCCCGCCGCCGCGCGGTTCTCTACAAGCCGTTCCCGCAAACGCGGCAAAAACGTTTCCGCGATTTTCTCGTGCACAAGACACACCTCCGCCGCGTTGCAAACGGAAGGGCGGGAGGTTTTCGCGTTCTCGACAATCGCGAGCGCCTTGTCCAAATCAGCGTGCTCGTCCACGTAGATATGGCAAATTCCCGTACCCGTTTGAATACAGGGCACTTTCGCGTTCTCCACGCACGAGCGGATAAGCCCCGCGCCGCCGCGCGGAATGAGCGCGTCGAGTAGTCCAACGGCAGTCATCATAACGTTTGCGCTTTCCCGTGAGGTATCGCTCGGCATACACACGAAATTCTCGTCAATCCCCAGCCCTCGCAACGCACCGCGTAAGCACCCGACGATTGCCGCCGACGAAAAATACGCGTCCTTGCCGCCGCGAAGCACGCAAGCGTTGCCGCTTTTGAAACATAACGCCGCCGCGTCGGAAGTAACGTTCGGGCGACTTTCGTAAATAATCCCGATAACGCCAAGCGGTACGCGCGTTTTCGAAACCCGCAGTCCGTTGGGTAGGGTGGTATTCTCTAAAATTTGTCCGACAGGGTCGGGGAGTGCCGCCACGTCGCGTATGCCCTGCGCCATCGCCGCAATACGTTTTGTATCCAAACGCAGTCTATCGAGCATTACGCTTGAAAGCACGCCTTTTGCGTTTTCCAAATCAAGCGCGTTGGCGGCAAGAATTTCTTCCGTGCCCTGTTCAAGCGCGGTTGCCATAGCAAGTAGCGCAGCGTTTTTACGCTCGGATGTCAGCGTAAAGGCAGAGCGCGACGCCGTTTTTGCGTCCGTTAAAATTTCCAAAACCGATTTCTTCATCACGCTAAAAACCTCGTATAGTTTCCTTCGCCGCCCGCGACGATTTCATAGAGCAGGGCGGGGTGTTCGCCGTTGGCAATCACCGTTTGGCAACCCGCCGCCGCGCAGAGTTTTGCCGCGTTGATTTTGGTAATCATACCGCCCGTGCCGAGCGCCGAGCCTGCACCGCCTGCAAGCGCCTCGATTTCGGGCGTTATTTGTTGTACCTGCTTTAACAAAACGGCGTTCTCGTCCTTTCGGGGGTCTGCCGAGTACAAGCCGTCTACGTCCGATAAAATGACGAGCAAATCGGCTTTGACGCTCACGGCGACGAGCGCGGAAAGGGTATCGTTGTCGCCCACTTTAATTTCTTCGGTGGCGATTGTGTCGTTCTCGTTGATAATCGGTAGCGCGTCCAGCTCCAACAAACGGAAAATGGTGTTGTTGAAATTTTCGTACCTGTCGGGGGCGGAAAAGTCCGAGCCGGTCAAAAGAATCTGCGCGACGGTGTGATGATATTGCGTGAACAACCTGTCATACGTATACATCAGTTCACATTGTCCGATTGCGGCGGCGGCTTGTTTAGTGGGAATGTCGGTGGGTTTTTGTTTGAAACCGAGCTTTCCCGCACCCATACCGATTGCGCCGGACGAAACGAGCACGACCTCGTGCCCCGCGTTTTTCAAATCACTCAAAACGGCGCAAAGCTCACTCGTGCGCCCGATATTTAACCGCCCTGTCGCGTGTGCGAGTGTGGACGTTCCGACTTTAATCACAACTCTCATTCGTGCTACCTCTTTATAATTTAACAGTATAGCGTTTTTTGTGCGCGTTGTCAAGTAAAATAAAGCGTTTCAGGCGTTTTTACGGGCTTGACGTTTGAGAAATTGCACGATAGCGGACACGTCCTCTTTTTGGTGCTCGTTTAGAACGCGGAAATCGTCGAGCGCGAGCGGTTCTTCAAAACGCGAGCCGTCGGCGGCGGCAAATTCCGCATAGAGCGGTCTGTCAAAGCCCGTATAGGAATAAGTGAGCGTGCCGAGCGAGCCGCAGGGCAGTCCGTGCTGTTTGTGGGCGTCGTTTGTCAGCATAATCAAATCGAGTTCCTCCGCTAATTTATTATCGCAATACTTATTTCGCATAAAATCCTCCTCGTGGCATGTGTGGAATATATAGTTTAGCACGTATTTTGAAAATTACAAGAGACGTGTGCCAACTTTTTTTCACAATATGCGAAAAATCCGTCGAAAAACTGTTTACAATCGAAAAGATTTATGGTATAATGGTAAGCGGTGGAGAAAGGTGTTTTATACCAATAGGCATAAAATTTTCCAAATTCGCCAAAACTGAAAAGGAAAAAATATTTAAGGAGATAACAGACATGACAAACAACAAGAAAGTACTTCAATTCGTTGCAGACGTTCAGGCGTTCGCACAGCCCGACAAAGTCGTTTGGATTGACGGTAGCGACAAGCAAAGAGACGCGCTTCGCGAAGAGGCGTGCGCGACGGGCGAAATGATTAAGCTCAACCAAGAGCTTTTGCCCGATTGCTACTATCACAGAACGGCAGAAAACGACGTAGCACGCGTCGAGGACAGAACGTTCATCTGCTGTGAAAACGAAGAGGATGCATTGCCCCATTCCATCGTAAAATGGAAAGCCCCGAAAGAGGCGTATGCAATGGTCAACGAGATTGCAAAGGGCGCGTATAAGGGCAGAACTATGTACGTCATTCCCTATTCGATGGGCGTAGTCGGCTCGCCGTTCTCGAAAATCGGTATCGAAATCACCGACTCTATCTACGTTGTTCTTAACATGATGATTATGACGAGAGTTGGAACGATGTGCCTTGACCAGCTCGGCGCAGACGGCGATTTCGTCAAAGGTTTCCACGCCAAATGTAACGTCGACCCCGAAAAGAGATATATCATGCACTTCCCCGAAGACAACACGATTATTTCCGTGAACTCGGCATACGGCGGCAACGTGCTTTTGGGTAAAAAGTGTTTCGCGCTCCGTATCGCGACCAACTTGGGTAAAAAGGAAGGCTGGATGGCAGAGCACATGCTCATTCTCGG
>JAFTKT010000026.1 GCA_017453145.1 Clostridia bacterium | reverse complement strand
GTATAAAGAGCGTTTACTCTACGATATTGAATGGATGGGTTTGCAAAAAATGTCCATAGGACACAGCTCTGACGATTTGTTTGTAACGTGGGTAGAAAGGATAGAAGCGTGAGGAGGAAAGTGAAGATGAAAAAAGGAAAAACAATATTACTTTTATCGGCGCTTGCCTCGCTCGTCGCGTTCAGTGCGGGCTGTAACCCTACAACCAGCTCTTCCCAAGAAACGGCTCGGGTGGACTTAAAGCAAGAACAGGTCGAAATGACAATCGGCGACACGCAGTCTTTGATTGCGGAATACGACAAGGTAGACGGTGAAACGCTCGTATTCGAAAGCTCCGACCCGTCTATCGTTTCGGTAGATGAAAAGGGCGTTATGAAAGCACTTGCGCAAGGCACGGCAACGCTTACGGTCAAATACGGCGAGGCGACGGACAGCGCAGAGGTCAACGTTTCGTTCGGCGAATTCGTGCCCGTGCTCAAAATCCCGACGGCGAAAAACGACGCGGTACAGCTTCGCACCTCCGACTATGTGGATTTGAAAGGCGTGGTATCCTTCAACGGCGTAACGTTCGACAACGCCGAGCTGACCTATACGCTTGCAGACAAAACGCTCGGCACGCTGACGGACGATGGCGTGTTTACGGCGACGAAAGCGG
This sequence comes from Clostridia bacterium, assembly GCA_017453145.1. Taxonomy (GTDB): domain Bacteria; phylum Bacillota; class Clostridia; order Christensenellales; family Borkfalkiaceae; genus Scatosoma. The sequence continues at coordinate 3,128 of JAFTKT010000026.1, read as the reverse complement.
GCAAAACGGAAATTATCATTACAGCCACTTGGAACGGTTACACGGGCGAAACCATGAATAAAACGATAGAAATCACCGCGTTACCGACGGTTGAAATTTCAGTCAACAGGGGCGAAAATAGCGGCTTGACGTTATACTCGTTAGACGACACGGTTTTGCCGTATAGCGTGCAATGCAAGGAAGACGGCGAGGAAATCGATTATGAAGTCGCGGTAATGAGCAGCGAGAAATACATCAATTTTACGCCCCAAAGCGTACAATCTCGCGGTTTGGCGGGCTATGCAGAGCTGACGGTAACTTGTCAGGACTCGCTCGGCAACGAATACGCGCGTATCATTCCCGTAACCGTTGAACATACGCTCGTAGAACGCGAGGAAACGCTCGATTATTTCTCCGCTTACGACGGGGATTTCGTCGGCGGCGCGACCTTGCGCAAATTGCTCGGCGAGGATATAACGGCGGTCAAGGACGGCGCGGGGAACGCTCTTCGCGTAGAGAATAACAAGGCGTATGCGCTCCCGACGAAAGGGGATATGGCAACGGAAACGACGTTCACAATCTACGGCTCGACGTATGCGCTGAAAGCGAACGTGAAAGCGTATACGCGCGTTATCGACGAGGCGGAGGATTTTTCCATATTCCATACGAGTGCAACGACTTGGCAAGAATTTGCGGTATCGCCCGCATTCGACGGCTACTATATTCTTTCGAACAATATCGATGCAGGCAACTACATGCACGCAAAGGTATCCGAAGGCTTAATTAGTGCAAACGCTTCAATGGCAATGGACACACCCGAATATAAAGTCTACGGCGGCTTAACGGGCACGCTTGACGGTAACGGCTACACGATTGACGCCATGACCTTCCCTGCTTACGGCTTATTCGGACATATCAACGGCGGCGCGGTCAAGAACGTCGCGTTCACGAACTGTCGTTTCACGACAAGCTCCTCGACGGCGGTACTCGCCTCCTATGTCTACGGTTCGAATATCAACAATTTGTATTTACATGCCGAGCAATTCGGCGGCGGCGCAAACGGCGTAGGTATGCTGTGGTTGGATACCTGCGATACGGTGGTGGAAAACGTCTTGATTGACGTACCTGTGGAATATACCGGTTCGAGCAAAGCGAAGAATAATGGCTACGGCTCGTTGGGCGGCTTATACGGCGAGGCACTTGCGGGGGACTGGGCGCCCACGACCTATCGCGACGTGTTTGTAGTATCTCCCAACGTGCTGGTATACAGAAACAATACGCGGAAACTAATCGTAGACGGTATTAACCGCACGCAGGAAGTGCCCGAAGGTTTCAAATACTATCAACTCGAAGGCATGGAACGCTACGACGACGCGGCGGCACTCAAAGCGGCAAACAAGACGTTCAATTCCTTTAATACCCTCTATTGGGAAAAGAAAGACGGGATTTTGACTTGGAAAGCGAAAGCCGACCCGATTTTAGACGAATCGCAGTTCGACGCGATTATTCGCGAATTTTCGACGGTGGACGGTAATGTGGGTAGCGTGCGCGCGTTGTTTGATGCAAAGCCCTCGCAAACAGTCAAGCTGACAGCGGCATATCAAGGCTCGCGCGAATTGACGGTAGAGGGTACGAAAATATTCGGTGTGAAACCCGCGTTCGTGCGCGAAAGCGGCAAAATCGTGGGGATAAGAATGATTTCTTTGACCGTTGTAGGCAACGTTGGCGGCATGGAGCAAACCCGTCAAATCGGCGTATACGCGTATACGCATATCATTGACGAGGCGAGCGACCTTGCGATTTTCTACGAGCCTGTCAAGGACGTAGACAACCGCGCAGAGAATGAAAAGAACGAATATTTAGCGGACGGCGTAACGCCCAATCCCGACTATAAAAAGAGCGACGGCGTAGACGACAGATACGTCGCGGAAAACGGCTCGCCTTATGACGGATATTATATCTTGAAATGCGATATTGACGCGTCTGAATACGTCCACGCTTGTCCGAACGAGAACAATGCGTTTATGGGTATCAACGCGGCGCAAGTATTGAGCAAGGGCATAAATTTAGGCTTAAAGGGCACGTTTGACGGAAGAGGGCATACGATTGACGGCTTGACGGTCGGACGGAACGGCTTGTTCGGGTTCGTCAACGGCGGCGTTGTCAAGGACGTAGCGTTCACGAACGTCAAGCTTGCGAGCGCGGACAACGTGATACAGGGCGGCTTGCTCGGCACGTATATGGTCAACGCAACGATTGAAAACGTATATGCGCAAATCGTAGCATATGAGAAAAAGCAAGGCGTGGCAGGTCTTTGGGCTGATACCTATGGTGCGAGCGTGAAAAACGTACTCGTAGTAATGCCCGAAATCACGGGCATGAGCGCGAAGAACGAGCAATACGGCTACGGTAGCTTGGGCATATGGTGCAACGACCGAATCAGCGCGGAATATAAACCGAGCACGTATGAAAACGTCTACGTAATCTCCAAAACGGTGCTTTCGCAACGTCTGAACGCGAAAGCGAACCAAAACTATATTGCCGACGCGGCGAACAGAACGGAAACGCAAAAGCCCGCCGATTTGCAATCGGGCGAAAAGACGTTCGAGGGTAAATTGTATCTACTTGACGGCGTAGAACGCTACGACACGGCAAACGCGGCAGGAAACGTAGCGTTCGGTTCGTGGAAGATTGCGGGCGGCGCAATCACTTGGACAAAACCGTAACGCAACCTGTCATTGCGAGCCTCGATAGGGGCGCGGCAATCCCCTCAATGGGAGCGAAACCCTGTCCGTCATTCTGGAGCGAGTGAAACGAGCGATAGAATCTGACAGGGAAACGAACAAGAGATTCTATCTCTTCGCTTGCGCTCCGTTCCAGAATGACAAAAAGGAGCAAAAACTCCACAGGGATTGCCACGTCGCTCGGCAAAAGCTCCGCTCCTCGCAATGACAAGCAAAACATTTTCTCACGGTTTCATCGCCTTACGGGGTGAAAAAAATAATAATCTTTATAGGAGGATAAAAAAGATGAAACACTATGTAACACCGAAACTGGACGTTTTTACAATGTCCGCACAAGACGTCATCAAAATGTCGGGAGAAACAAATCTTCTCGACGGCGATTTCGTCGTAAATGCTAATCCTACG
>JAFTKT010000025.1 GCA_017453145.1 Clostridia bacterium | reverse complement strand
GGGCGAATATCTCTGTCCTTGCCGCTCAAATCGACAGGATTTTTGAGCGCGTCCTCAAACTCCCAATTTATATTTTCAATCGCCGCCAACAGCTTGGCTTTACCCGCCTCGTCCAGCTCGTCGTAGTAACACAAAAGCTGCGTTTGTCCTTTGCTTTCCAAAAGCTTTTTCGCTTGTTCAAAATTCATAAAAAAGCACCACCTTTTTCCTTTTTCTTTATTGTAACAAATTTTTTACTAAAAAGCAACTCTTTGAGGGAAAAAAACTTTACGAAATTCTTTCCCTTTTTTATGGGATTCTTTCTCTCGCTTTACATTTCCGAAAAAATATGCTATAATGTAAATATGCGCATAGTATCCTTCTTTCGAAAACGTATCGCCGACTTTTTCTACCGCCGCAAACAAAAACGTTTGGGGCTTTCCTTTCCGCTCTATTGCAAAGCGCACGGCGTCAAGGCGAAAGAACGGCAAGGTGCGATTGCGCAAAGTCGCGCAAAAGATACGCTTCAACTCGTACATGCCCCCATCGAACGCTATCCCTTTAACGTGTATATTTACAGTATTCCGCTCAATCGCGTGCTTGGATATTTAGACGAACGGCTTTCCAAAAAGCTCGTCAATCTTTTCGGGGACGGATTTTGTGTTGACGGCGTGATTGAAAACATCACGGGTGAAAACTACGCCGTTCGCGGTTGTAATCTGCAAATTTTCGAAACGCGGACTATGCTCTCTCACATGCGCGATTTTTCGCATTTGTACGGCGAATAGACGAAAAACGTAACAAAGGACTGCTTGCTCTCGCCAAACTGCAATCGTCCCAAAAAGACAACTGTCGCTTTATTTTACCGACAGCATATCCCCGTTTCTCTCTATTTCGTTGGCTATAAGCGCCAACGCCGCATGGAGCCGCTCCACAATCGCATCTCCCACACGGCTAAACCCGAGCTGCTTTGCCAGCAAACGGAATAAGCCGTTTTTTTCTACGGTTACGTTTTGTTTGAGGATTTCTTTCATACCCAAAGCCAATTCTTCCAAAGGGATATATTTCACTTCACGCAAAAGAGTAGCATTTTCACAAGGCACGCGCAGCATAGGCGTAGTCTGCCCTTGTTTATACAAGAACCCGTTTTTGCGAACAAGGTTATAAGCCGCACAATCCCTCATTATCTCGTTGAACGCGTCGCGGACGACGCTCGTAACCTTTTCTCTGCCGAACAAAAACGCGCTCCGTTTCAAAAGCCATTCTTCGGCGAGCGGCGCTTCCAGCTCCACAATCGCACGGATTACTTTGATTTTATCGTAGCGATACTTTTCTGCGGTCTTATAATCGTCCGCCATGATATATTTCGGAAAGGCAAAGCGTTTCACTTCCGCAACCTCTTCGAACGACACTTTGTCCGCTTGCCGTTCCGTCTTTTTCGGCTTTACGGGCGCATTTTGCACAGCGAGCTTTGCCGCCGCCAACAAACGTTCCTTTTCCACGCGCTTATTTCTGAACCAGTCGGTGGACCAAATACGATAATATTTCCAGCCCATTCTCTCCAACACTTCTTGACGAAGTCTGTCCCTATCGCGGGCACTTTTTGAAGAATGATACGTCTTGCCGTCGCACTCAATCGCAAGCACGTAATCCAAAGAGGCGGAATTTTTTACTGCTAAATCTATCTTCAACGCAGAGCACCCGACTTGCGTATCCACGCTAAACCCGTTCTCGCGCAAAAAGTCGCCCACCTCCCTTTCAAATTCCATATCGACCTGTTCAAAAGGGTTCAAGGGCTCGGAACGCTCCAACGCTTTTTCGCCGTTTTCGGCAAAATCAAGATACGCCCGCAACAGCCGCGCGCCGACCGATTGCGTTCTCGCAAGGTCAATGTCCGTATAATGCATGGACGAAACGAGTTGCACGTTATACTTCGCGCGGGTTATCGCAACGTTTAATCTCCTCTCTCCGCCCGCACGGTTGACAGGTCCGAAATTGAGGAGCAGACGTCCTTGCGCGTCCTTACCGTAGGCGACGCTGAAAATAACCGTGTCGCGCTCGTCGCCTTGCACCGTTTCCAAGTTCTTCACAAAGAACGGCTCGCATTTGTCCGATTTGAAAAACGCCTCTTTGGACGGGTCTTGCCGTCTGCGTTTTCTGATGAGCTTGTCGATTAAGTTTTGTTGCGAGATACTGAACGCCACCACGCCAAGACTTCTTTCGGGGTATTTTTCGATATTCTCGAACACCAAATCCACGATTTTTTCCGCCTCTTTGCGGTTGGTTTTCGTCGTGCGGTCGAACTCCCCGTCTACGTAGAAATAATCCACACCGATGCCTTTCGTATCTTTTTTCGAGGACGGGAAAGTAACCAAATCATTGTCGTAGAAATGCTTATTCGAGAAAGAAATAAGCTGTTCAAACCGACTGCGGTAATGCCATTTCAAGCGTTTTTGCGGCAACGTCGTGGCGCACAAATCAAGGATTGATTCGAAATCGGTAATGTCGTCCGTTTCGTCGTCGTCCTCTTCTGCTCCCGACGTGCTGTTAAAGAAATTACTCGGCGGCATTTGCTTGGAGTCGCCGACCACAATCAGCTGTTTCCCCCTGTAAATCGCGCCGACGGCGTCTTGCGGGAAAATTTGCGACGCCTCGTCGAATACGACCACGTCGAACTTCATATCCGCGCTCAAAAAGGTGCTCACGCTCAGCGGCGACATCAAAAAGCACGGTTTCAACGTCTGTACCAGCTCGCCGATTTCTTCGAGCAATACTCTAATCGGTTTTTGCTTGCGTTTCTTCTCACCCTCGCGCAAGAGCACGGCAATCGCGCTGCCTTGCGCAATTATATCCAAGCTCGGCCGCTTATCGGACAATATCGCTCTGATTTTCGCTTTATTGATTTGGAACGTAAGCTCGTCTTTGCTCTTGAACAGCTCGACCGTCTTATCGTGCGCAATGCGCGACAGCTGTTTCAATAGCGGCGATTCGTGCAAAATCACGTCAATCCATTGCCCGTAAAAGGCTTTTTTATACGCCGCCACAACGCTTTCGACAGCGACGTTACGCTTGATTGCCTCCTCGATAAACGTCTTGATTTCCAAATCGGCGAGCTCGTTTAACAGCCGCACGAACCCGCACCAGTTATCCACGTTGTCAACATCGTCAAGACAGCCGCGATATTTTTTAAGCAACGCGCCCGTTTGCATGCGGAAAACGTCGCAACTTTCTGCCGTGAACTTGGCGGCGAGGCGACGTTCCGCCTCTTCAAAACGCGTGAGCCCCGTGTCAAAGCAATCGGAAAGCTCTGCAAATTCCGCCCGTTTTTCCGCAAAGGTTTGTTGCGATACGCTCGCTAATTTTCCGAACTTGACGTTCGCGGAATAAATCGCCGTCAAGCTTTCAATTTCCAGACATAAACTTTCAAAATCGGTCGCAACGCCCTGCTGACCTGCGCCGAGTTTGTTTTTAACCTTTTTCTCCAAACCGTCGAATTCGCGCTGTTTTTGTTGATATACGCGCAAAACGTCGAGCAAGGCAACCGCCGTTTGGTAGTTGAGTTTCTTGCCGTCCTTTTGACAAAGCCGCAGTTGTTTTTGAATACGTTTGTATTCGCCGCTAAACAGCCGCACAAGAAAGCCGCTGAACTCTTTCGTAAGTTTTTTATAAAGGGTCTGTCCGTCAAGCTTGTAAACGTCCTCGTCGAACGCCCCGTCGAGGACTTCTTTACGCGCCAAAATCTCCTTTGCAAGCGCGCGCATTTCTTTGACGGTGTGCTCTACTCCCGAAAAGCTCGCAGGCGCAAGGAGGGCAGGCGTGATAAATTCACTCGTTTTGACAAGCCCGAAAAAATCCCGCAAGGCATAGGCTTGGCAAAGATTTTCCGCGCAAATCCCATAGCTTTCTTTCAGCCTTTCGTTCAGCGATTGCACGTTCTCGCAAAGCGCAATCGCGCCCTGCAAGTCGGCTTTGAGCTGTGCCACCGTTTGATAGGTACAGTCAACCTCGCAATAGCCGTACCAAACGTTTTGACGGTAGTCGTAGCCAACGGACGGAACGTAGGCAACGTAACGCTCTAACGCGTTCTCCGCTTGGAGGATATATTCCTCGCCCTTGCTTTGAATGGATTGAATCGCAAACTCCAAATCGGGCGCTTTTCGGCACGCGGCGACCTCGTCGTATAACCGATACAGCGTTTTATTGACGACGGGCCGAACCTTGTGCAATTCCGCGACGTATTCGTCGAGCTCCGTCTGTGCCTTGCTTTTCTCGTCCAACACCCGCCAAGCATTGTCCGCCACCGCGCTTTTTTGCGCTTTTAAGGTATGGCAAAGCTCGTCGAGCACGTCCCTTTTATTCGCCTTATGGCTGTGTAGCTCCAAGCAAAATTCTTCAAGCCCCGCTTGTTTGAGCTTGTCGTAAACGACGTTGAGCGCGGCTAATTTTTCCGACACGAACAACACCTTTTTGCCGTTTGCCAGACATTCCGCGATAATGTTCGTTATCGTTTGGCTTTTCCCTGTGCCGGGCGGGCCTTGCAGGACAAAGCTTTTTCCACTACGCGCAAGCGCAATTGCCTCCGTTTGGCTGGAATCGGCGTCCACGACGTTATAAAACGGCGCGTTTTCAAACTCCTGCGTTTCCTCCTCCGCAGTCGACAGAGCTTCCTCGCCAAGCAACGCGCGAACGTCCTTGTTTTTGAGGAGCTCGGCGGCGTTGTCTTTCAAATCCTTGTACATATTGATTTTTAGAAAGGAAAACGTCGCGATTTTACATTCTTTGGTAATAAACCATTTGAGTTTGGAAAGCCTTTCCTCGACCTTTTCCAAATACTCGTCGACGTCTTCTTCCTCATACTCGGGCAATTCTATGCCGTAGTCGTTTTTAAGCTTAAAGGAAAAGGTGGGATTGACAATCATTTCGCTGTCCGTAATTTTAATATAATACGGGTCGATAGCGGAATCGTTTTCAATGGAAATGGGCGCGAGCAAAATGGGCGCGCGCATAAACGTCCGCGAGGTTTCGTCCTCCGTCCAGTTGATGAACCCAAACGCCATATAGGCAATATTGACGCCCGTTTCTTCCAGCGCGGTTTTGGCTTTTTTGCCGATACTCCGCAACGCCCGCATAGGGTTTATGAACGGGTTATAAACAAGCACCTGCCCGTTCTTTTTAAGACGCCGCGCATACGTTGCCTGATACTCCGCTTTGGAAAGATATTTCTCCCGAACGTTTTCCTGTGGAAGGGTTTGATGCTCGTCCTCGTCGTCCTCGTCGTTGAGTTTCGGGTCGTACACCTCGAAAGTCGCCGAATGCTCGGCTTTGGAAAACAACAAAGCAAAATCAGGGGAAACCACCTCCACCGTTCCCGTTTTGGTGTCCCTGAAATTGATAAGGTTATTTTTCTTGCCCGTATCGAGCAATAAATCCGCCCATTTGTTTAACTTATCTCTATCCATAATTCCCTATCCTTTGTATGCCCGAATTTCCACGCTTAAAAAATAATTATGAAAGAAAACGGACTTGAAAAACCCGTTCAAGTCTGTTTCTTTCTTCTATGTATTATTCTCGTTTAATCGTATCTGCCGACGCGCTTTTTCTTTTCGGGCGCAACTGCGGTTTGCGTTTGCGCGCTCACGTGGCTTGCCATTGCCTGTGCCGTCCACGCCGCTTGACGGGCAAGTCGCGCCTCTTCAAATTGGTCGATTTGCCCCAAAACCGTGCTCTTGAAATCGTCTGCGTTTTGGATTTTATCCACAATCACCCCAAGCGCGGTCGTAATGCGGATTTTATTCGTATTGAACACCTTTCCCCAAAACGTCGTTTCAACGTATACGTTCAAAATTTTACTCAGCGGCGCGTCGAACGCTTTCGTGCGAAATACGCCCGACTTGCGAACAATACGCTTATTCGTCAAAATAAGCTCGGTGTTTTTGAACTCCACCGTCTTTTTGATGGCGGCGATTAAGGGTATGAGCAGTAACCAACAAAACAGGATACCGAGCACCCACGCCCCGATAAGCCCCCATTTATCCCGACGCGCTTTTTCTACAATCAGTTCGTTTTCGTATAAATTCTTTTCCACATAGCTTGCCATATACCGACCTCACCATATCCATTTTACGCAAAGCAAACGCTTCACAGTATTATTGTACAGGAAACGGAAGAAAATGTCAATAAAATGACAATATCTTTTTTTACGTTTTATGAAATAATTGTTTTTTTATCACGTAAAAAGCCTTGACGAGCGGCAATGCAAGCGTCGCAACGGAAACTGCCGTGCAAATTACTTGCGGAATCATAAACGGAAACGCCGCCACAAAATACGCCCACGCCGCGCTCGCGGAATATCCGTACCAAAGCGGCGTCAAAACGTTGTCAATCAGAGTGAAACAGACCGTACCAAGACAAGCCAACGCCGTCAAAAGCGGCAAAGTTTTGGCTTTGACGGGCAGTTTCAAGCCCAACAGTCCGAACGAGAGCGCGAGCAGGTTAAAATATAGCAAATACAACACGAGCACCGTCGGAAAAAAACCGAACACGAGCTGACGGAGCAAAGAGAACGCCGTTGCCGCCGTCATGCCCCGCCTTGCGCCCATCGTGAGAGAATAGGTAACGAACAAGACGGTAACGAGCTCCACGCCCGGCACAAACGAAAGCACGAATTGCACGGCAATCACGAGCGCAACGAACGCGGCGAGATAAGCACACTCTTTCGCCGAGCGCACCGCCGCCTTTTTCGCTGTCTTTTCCGTTGTCGGATTTTGTCTGTTTTCGTCGTTCATCTCGTACCTGCCTGCCGTTTAGTTAGAATTTTTGATATACCCAAACATAGGTTTCGCCTGCCGAAACAATCAATGCGTCGCCGCCTAAAATTGCACTCGGCAAAATCGTACCGTTGTAATCGTACGTGCCCCATTCGTTGTTGCCCATTTCACTATCCGACGTGTACAGCATCCAACAATAAGAGAAATCCGCAGGGTTTGCCGTGCCGTTCAAGCTCTTTAACATAGTACCTGCAAGCTCGAATTGCAACTCGTTCGCTTCCTGCAAGTCCTCCATTACGTCGTAAAGCGTCGCCGCTCCGTCCGTTTCGTTCACGCGGATAACAACAACCGTATCCGTTGTTTCCACCACTTCCGCCGCAGCCTTGCCGCCGCAAGCGGCGAAGCAAAATACGGACAAAAGCACCGTAGCCAATAAAGTTACAAGAGAAATAAATTTGCGTTTCATAAGTGAAACCTCCTTTTATAAAATTTCATATTGAAAATGCGCGCCCGATTTTCGGGCGCGCACAAAAAAACGCAAGCGTTAAAACAGCCGCTTTTTCGCACACCCTCGAAAAATGGTAATCTTAAACGCTCGGCAGGTCTCCCGACTTACAACGCCCTTGACGGCTTGTCCGTGCTTTTCCTTCCCGCGTTGGCAGTGAAAAAGCACAGGCGTTCTTACGGTTGCGGGGGCAGTGGAGCAAATTCTCTCTTCCCTATTAAACGCTTTTCGCGTACCGCACGTTCGTATTAAATTATTTATAGTATACCACTGTTTACAGAATAAGTCAAGCAAAAAAACGTAAGAAAAAAAACGGCATTATTGCCGTTTTCAAACATGCGTTAAGATTTTTGCGCATACAGCTCGCTATGCAACTGTTCACGCGTTTTCACGGACAACCAACTGCAAGACACCGAGCCCGGTCCGACGTGCGAACCGATTACCGGCCCCATAATCGTGATTTCGGGTTTTATCCCCGTTTTACTTTCAATGAGCGAGGCAAGCTCGTTTGCGCCCTTTTCATTGTCGGTATGCACCACAATCGCAATCCCGTTTTCGTCCATCGGCGCTTTGTCCATGTGCTCGACCACGCGCGCAAACGCTTTTTTCATACCCTTGTTTTTCTCTACGACGGAAAGTTTACCCTCCTTGTCAAAGACAATCATAGGCTTGATGTTGAGCATTGTCCCGAACGCCGCGCTCACCACAGACACTCTGCCGCCTTTTTTAAGATAGAACAAATCGTCGGGAATGACGCAATGCTGAATATACTGTCTTGCGTTCAGCACGAACGCAAACGTTTCTTTCGCCGTCATACCCTTATCCCTGCAATCGGCGGCAAGCCGCACGAGCAAGCCCTGCCCCACCGTCGCCGTGAGCGGGTCGACTGCATAGACGGTAAAATCGGGATATTTCGCTTTCACGTCCGCCGCCGCCTGCTCGGTGATGGTAATCGTATTCGCAAGCCCCGACGAAATGGTAAAGTGGACGACCTCTTTCACGCCCGCCTCCGCCATTTTCGTGAAATGTGCGATATGCGCCTCGTAATTAAGCTTTGCCGTACGCGGAAAATACCCTGCGCGCACTTTTTGGTAAAAAGCAACGTATTCTTCGTTTTTGGAAAACTCGTCGACGCCCTCTTCCATCGCGCCGTCTTTTTCCAACGTAAACGTGAGCGGAACAAACCAAATCTTCCGTTTTTTTACGTAATCCTTTTTCAAATCACAAGTAGAATCGCTCGAAACCTCGAATAATGCCATACGCTATTTCCTCGTCGCGTTATTTTCCTGTCTTTTATTATAGCATAATTTTTTCTTGCCGTCAATAAAAACAGTATTCTTTTTCAAGAAAATGTCATAGGAGGATATGACAAAATTCGACGTGGAAAAAATTTTTTCAATATCCGAAAAAATTAACGATTTTTTTCCTCAAAAGGCTTGAAAAAATCGGCGAGAAACGCTATAATATAGATATAGCCTATAAAAGGAAGAAAAATAATGACGTTACAGGAATACTTAAAATTGAGAAACGGCACGGACGTTCGCGGCGTGGCTATGGACGGAATCGAGGGCGAAAGCGTTACCCTCACGGAAGAGGCGGTGGAAAACGTTGCGAAAGCGTTTTGCGTGTGGCTGATTTCACACACGGGCAAAACGCGGGTGCGCGTTGCCGTCGGCTACGATTCCCGCTTGACCTCCCCCGCGCTTTGCGAGGCGGTCGTTCGCGGCATCACCTCGACGGGGCACGACGTGCTCGTAACGGGGCTTTCGACAACCCCCTCTATGTTCGCGCTCCTCAAAGACGTGGATAAAATGAACGCGACGTATTGTCAAGGCTCAATAATGATTACCGCAAGCCACCTGCCCTTTAATCGCAACGGCTTGAAGTTCTTTTCCCATAACGGCGGTTTGGAGAGTAGCGACGTCAAAGAACTTTTGGAACTTGCGGCGACCTACCGTTTCGCCGAAACGGCGAACGTCGGCGAACGCACGGACGAATCGTATTTAGATACCTACGCCGCCGCGCTCGTGGAAAAAGTACGCACCGCCACAGGCGAACAAACGCCGCTTGCGGGCAAGAAAATCGTCGTAGACGCAGGCAACGGCGCGGGTGGATTTTTCGTGGATAAAGTGCTTGCGCCGCTCGGTGCGGACACAACGGGTTCGCAATTTTTAGAACCCGACGGGAATTTCCCTAACCATATCCCCAACCCCGAAAACGCAGAGGCTATGCGCTCCGTCTGCGAGGCGGTCAAAAACGCAAACGCCGATTTTGGGATTATTTTCGACACCGACGTCGACAGAGCGGGCGCGGTGGATAAAGACGGCTCGGAAATTAACCGTAACCGTTTAATCGCGCTTATCTCCGCTATTTTGCTCGGCGAACGCACGGGCACGGTCGTAACCGACTCGGTTACTTCCGACGGCTTGGCGAAATTTATCGTGCAAAAAGGCGGCAAGCATTTGCGGTTTAAGCGCGGCTATAAAAACGTCATCAACGAGGCAATCCGCTTGAACGAAACGGGCGAATACGCGCCCCTTGCCATTGAAACGAGCGGACACGCGGCGCTGTACGAGAACTATTTCCTCGACGACGGCGCATATCTTATCACGCGGCTGTTAATCGCTATGGCAAACGCGGCGAAAGAGGGCAAGAACTTAACCGACTTGATTGCCGATTTGGAAATGCCCGCAGAGGCGAAAGAATTACGCCCGAAATTCAAGGACGGCGTCGATTTCAAGACGCTCGGCAAAAAACTCATTGAGGAATTCGAGGAATACGGCAACTCGCTCTACTACGCCACCCCCGCCCCCGACAACTACGAGGGATTCCGTCTGCGCTACGACGAGCATCACGGCAACGGTTGGGCATTGATTAGAATGAGCTTACACGACCCCGTTCTGCCCATTAACGTCGAAAGCGAAAAAACAGGCGGCGCGATTAAGATTATCAAAGACCTCTATTACTTCCTCCGCAAATACGATTTCTTGGATTTGACCGTTTTTGAAAACGCGATTACCACGTGGCGCGCGGAAAAAATCGCAGAGGTAAACGAAAAGCTCGTTGCGGCGGGTAAAGCAAAAGCAAAAAAATAAAATTTTATAAACCGATAAACCATAAAAAAAGGAGAACTAACAATGGACGTACAAAAAACTACGATTAACGCAATCCGTATTTTATCCGCAGAAGCAATCGAAGCGGCAAAATCGGGACATCCCGGTCTGCCTATGGGTTGCGCGCCGATTGCGTATACGCTTTATCAGAATTTCTTGAAATTCAATCCCCGCGACCCCAAGTGGGACAACCGCGACAGATTCGTCCTTTCCGCAGGACACGGCTCAATGCTCTATTATTCCCTCCTCTACCTCTACGGCTACGGCTTGACGAAAGAGGATATTATGAATTTCCGTCAACTCGGCTCGAAAACGCCCGGTCATCCCGAATACGGTCATACGGTCGGTATCGAAACGACGACAGGGCCTTTGGGACAGGGCATCGCGAACGCCGTCGGTATGGCGCTTGCGGAGGCAAATCTTGCGGCAAAATACAACCGTCCCGGCTTTAACGTGGTTGACCACTACACCTACGCGCTCTGCGGCGACGGGTGCTTGGAAGAGGGCATTTCCTACGAGGCTTGCTCGTTTGCAGGCACGCATAAGCTCGGGAAGTTAATTCTCCTCTACGACGATAACGACATCACGATTGAGGGCGATACGGACGTAACGTTCAAAGAAAACGTCGGCGCGCGTTTCGCGGCGCAGAACTGGCAAGTTTTGCACGTCGACCTCGTCGCCTCGCCCGACGACGTGAACGCACTCTCGGCGGCGATTGCGAAAGCGAAAGAGAACAAGGAAAAGCCGTCCGTGATTATTTGTCATACGCGCATCGGCTACGGCTCGCCGCTTGAAGGCAGTGAAAAGAGTCATGGTGCGCCGCTCGGTGCGGATAACCTGCAAAAATCCAAAGAAAAGCTCGGCTGGGAATACCCGCCTTTCGAATGCCCCGACGAAGTGTTCGAGCATTGTAAAGAGGCGGCGACCTCCGGCAAGAACGCGGAAGTACATTGGAAGAAGATGATGATTGATTATGAAAATCAATATCCCGAGCTTGCGGAAGAATACCGCGCGGCAATGGCAGGCGAAAAACCCGATTTCGATTTAATCGACGGGCTCTACGAGTTCGGCAAGCCTATGGCGACCCGTCAAACCTCCGCACAGGTTTTGAACAAGCTCGCGGCGAAAATGCCCACCCTTATGGGCGGCTCGGCAGACCTCGCCCCCTCCAACCTCTCGGAAATGAAAGACACCGAAGACGTCAAATTCGGACATTTCTCCCCCGACAATTTCGCAGGCAGAAACGTGCATTTCGGTATCCGTGAACACGCTATGGCGGCAATCGTCAACGGTATGCAACTGCATGGCGGATTACAGGGCTATTGCGCAACGTTCTTCGTGTTCTCCGATTATTGCAAGCCCGCTATGCGCCTTGCGGCTCTCATGAAATTGCCCGTAACGTATATTATGACGCACGACTCTATCGGCGTCGGCGAGGACGGACCTACGCATCAACCTATTGAACAGCTGATTATGCTCCGTTCCATTCCCGGCATGAAAGTTTACCGCCCCGCAGACGGCAAGGAAACGGCGGCGGCTTGGGTATCCGCTATGAGCGGTAACGAACCCACCGCGCTTGTTCTCACCCGTCAAGCGTTGCCGCAATACGAAAACAGCGGCAAGGACGCGCTCAAAGGCGGCTACGTGCTCGAAGATTGCGAGGGCACGCCCGACGTATTGCTTATCGGCACGGGCTCGGAGATTGAGCTTTGCGTGAAAGCGAAAGCCGCACTTGCAGAAAAAGGCGTGAATGCGCGCGTCGTGTCCATGCCCTGTATCGAAGAATTCGAAAAGCAAACGGCGGACTACAAAGCGAGCGTATTGCCCAAAGAAATCAAAGCAAGAGTATGCGTAGAGGCAGGCTCGCCGTATAGCTGGTATCGTTATGCAGGCGACAACGGCGAAATCGTGGCAATGAACACGTTCGGCGCGTCCGCGCCCGCAGGCAAGCTCTTCCCCTATTTCGGGTTCACGGTGGAAAACGTCGTGGAAAAAGCGCTTGCATCCATTGAAAAGAGCAAATAAAAACAACGGTTACACAACTCCCGCTCGGCTTTTCCCAAAGCCGAGCGGGATTTTTTTGCCTAACCGTCGCAAAACGCACTATACAATCAATAAACAACTCTATTTCCTAAACAAATCCTTGAATTCTTTTACCAACCATTTATCGGCAAGCGAGTCTGAAAGAACCCGAAAATCTTCTTTTTTGATTTCGATAACAGGTTGGATATATCCTGGCTCAATGGGATTTGAAAAATCCGCAACCACAAAGCCGTATTTTTCGACAAAATTAGACATAACCGTTCCTATATATCCCTTATATAAACCTTTATCCACATAGTTGTCGTTCAATAAAATAATTGAGTCCATTTCTTCCACTAATGTGTTGTTTTGATATTTATCCATACTCATTTCTTGAACAGCTCCCGAAACGCC
>JAFTKT010000003.1 GCA_017453145.1 Clostridia bacterium | reverse complement strand
TTTGACGGCAGACGATTTGTCCGCAACGTTTGGCGGTGAGACGGTTACCGACGTAACGGCGTTTACGCCGACGGCAAGCGGCGACCTCGTTGTTACGGTAAACAAAGAGGGCTATTTGCCTGCTACGTTTACCATTCCCGTAACGTACACGGCGGCGTCGTAAACTTACTTACACTGCGGCGCGGAGGCTTTTCCTCCGCGCGGCAGGAAACTTTCGGAGAAAGAGTATGAAGAAAATAACCGTTTTTCTTTGTTCGCTTATTCTGGCGTTATTCGCCGTCGCCTGCGCTTCGCAAGGCGACGGTGTAAGCGCGCCGTCGGGGCGGTTCACCGTTACGTTTATCCAAGACGGTCAAGAGGCGGTGAAAAAAACGGTGTACGCGGGAAATAGCGTTACGCCGCCCGAAATCGTAGCAACGCCCCCTGCGGGTTATTCCTACGAGTGGGAACGCACCGATTTTTCCGCGCTTTCGGAAAATATAACGGTACGCTTAAAGGCGGTTGCCAACGTGTATACGCTCTATTTCGATATAGGCAGCGATTCGTACGCGCAAATAGCAAGCGCCACGCAAGCGGTAACGTTTGATAGCGCTCTGGTTTTGCCCGTGCCTACGCGGTACGGTTATACGTTCGTAGGCTGGTTGAAAAAGGGTACGAACGAGCTTTTCGCGCCTGAAAAGTACACGGTGGCGGGCGATATGGAGCTGGTAGCGAAATGGGCGGTAGACCACGATTCCGACAGGTGGTTCACTCCCGACTTTTAAAGCAATTATTTTAATCTTATCGGAAAGGCAAAAGCTCTTCCGACGGGTATGTTATGCCCAAAAAATCAATTTT
Source organism: Clostridia bacterium (assembly GCA_017453145.1). Classification (GTDB taxonomy): domain Bacteria; phylum Bacillota; class Clostridia; order Christensenellales; family Borkfalkiaceae; genus Scatosoma. The sequence continues at coordinate 3,095 of JAFTKT010000003.1, read as the reverse complement.
GCCGCATAGCGGCAAGCAAAGGTAGCAGTAGTATGGACGGATTTACGAAAACGAATGAATTTATACGGTTTAAAAAAGATTATATCGGGAAACACGGAGATTTTTCAGGTCAAGAATCGCCGTTTACTGTGGAAGATAGACTGGAATTCTTACGGCATTATTCGGACGAGCAAAGAAAACTCAACGGCTTGAAAAAGGCTTCCAAAAAAGCCGTATTAAAAAAGGAAGTAAAGGCTTCTTTACAAAAAATCGATTACAAGGTGTTGCCCAACGTACGTAAGCGCGTGGAATTTTCCTCCGCGCAGGCTTCTTTATTGAAAAAGAACTACGTATACGAGGGGTGGCAATTTTATACGAAGCGTACTACGCTGGAAAACGGCGCGGTAGCGTTCAATGACGGCGTAACTACGCCTATGCCGTGCGCAAAATACGAATTTGATGGCGGCGAAAAATTAAGAGAGTTGCATTTGCAGGTGTATATTGCAAGCGATTATAAAAAAGAGCGCGTAGCCTTAACGGAAAAAGACGCGCCGCACGCCATTACTTCGGGGCGCACAATCGAGGTGCGTGGCGGCAAAGACGAGCTTTTGAAAATACAGTTTTACGCAATCGGGGTGGCGTGTGCACGTGTAGGCAGTACGGACGTATACCACCATAAAAACGTCGTCTTGGGCAACTACCGTTTCGACGAGTGGAACGATTTGAAGATTACGTTAAGCGAGGGCGTCTACGCCGTAGAACTGAACGGCGAAAAGACGGAGGGTTTGCTTTACACAATTGATTGCGTTCCCGATACGCTGTTTTTATCGGGCGGTTTTCACCCTCGCGGGGCGTGGAAAGTCAAGCCGACGGCGTTTACGTTCAAGGGGCAAAAGCAAACGCAGTTTTTTGTTCCCGCGCAAAAAAGCGGTTACGAAGAAGAGCCGCTCGGCAAGGTGAAATTGCCCTACGTGGTAGGCAGGTACGAGAATAAGGACAAATATTTGATTTTACGAAAGACTTTCCGCGCGAAAACGGGCAAAAAAGCGGCACTGATTTTCGATTCGCTCGACCCGGGCGGTAGCGCGTACTTAAACGGCGAGCTGATTATGCAGACGGACGATTTCCGTCGGCAGGTGATTGACGTGACAGATTATATAAAAGACGGCGAAAACGCGTTGACAATCGTCGTCGAGCCGCGCGCTCCCGAAATTTTATATCCTTGGCACAGATGTCAAGATACGTATATGGGGTGGTTTTGCAATGGCGTGGCGTTAGAAATATACGACGAGCGGCGCATTACGGCTTTAGAGGCGGTAACGAAAGAAATTCGAGGGTGGCAAGCGGACGTTTCGCTGTCTGTAAAAACGGAAAACGCGGCGGGTAAAACGCTGAAAATTTATATGCGCCAAACGAATCCTGCGCAAGGGGAAGAACGACTGATTTATTCGGGCAAGGCGGAAAACGAGCAAACGCTTGCGCTTACTTTGGCTGTAAAGGCGTGGTCGCCTGAAAATCCCGCGTTGTACGCTCTGCGGGCGGAAATCGAGGGGATTGACGATTACGTTATTGAAACGGGTTTCCGCACCATTACGCAAAAGGACGGGCATGTGTATTTGAACAACGAAAGAATCGTGTTCCGTGGTGCGCTGTTGATGCAGTTTTTGCCTCCGTACGAAAATATCGTAACCAGTCACGTTTGCCCTACGGACGAGGAGCTGGTTTGGCAATTCGCTATGATTAAGGGAATGAACGGCAACCTCGCACGCTTGCATATGCTCGGCTACGGCACAAACGACGAGCGCTACGCGCGGTTTTGCGACAGGCTGGGGCTTACGCTTATCTGGATTACGCGGTATATCGATTCGGTAGAAAGCGTACAATGGGGCGACGGCTGGGCACAGAGCGATTTATACGTGCAACAAATGCAGGAGGTGAAACAGCACCCGAGCATTATCGCGTGGGAAGGCTCGAACGAGTACCGCGCGTGGGGTAAGGATATTGACTGGATTTACGACGAATTCGTTTCCAAAGTCAAAAAGGTGGACAATACGCGTTTGCTGTTCCCGTGCTCGCATTTTTACTACGGAACGGGTTTTTATTGCAAGGGCTTTTTCTATCAAGAGGACGGGGAATCCGACCAAGATTTTCAGCCCGCCAAAGCCTCGTTCGGCTGGCGGGACGATAGCGTGGTGCGCAGCGTGCACGCCTATTATTACACGCTCGGCTACGGCTCGAAATGGAACGTGCTCCGCGAACAGCCTTGGGCGGGAGAGCAATTACTCTTGGATAGTAAAATCCATTCGTACATGGTAACGGAAATGGCGGCAATCGGTCGGCACGACCATACCACGCCCGAGTGTAAAAAGTACGTGAAAAACGATTCGTACGAGCTAGGCGAGGAACGGCTTACCATCGGGCGTTTGCTCGACCAAAGCCAGTGGCAAATTTCGCAGGCGTATCAGGCGCTCGCGGCGGCGAAAGCCATACAGTCTTTGCGTATACGCGGCGTGGATGGAATGGCGTGGTGCTGTCTTACGGGCGGTGCAAACGACGCAAGCTATTTAAAACCGCCCGTTGATTTCTACGGGTACGCTAAATACGCATACTACACAATGCGAGAAAGCTATGCGGAAACAGCCGCATATAACGCGAATACCGACGTTTTATACGGAACAAAAACGCTCGTTAAACCGTGCTTGGTGGGAGGAAGAGCAGAGGAACGCTACGACGTGCGCGTCTGCGTTTTCACTGAGGACGGTACGTTCGTGGACGAAAGAGTTTACGAAAACGTGCAAGGAGCGGAAAACGCCGTCTTTCTTGGGGAATGGAAACCGAATTTGCAAGACGACGGATATTATCGTATCAGCTATGAAATAACGACGAAATAGTACGAAAATTATACCAAATCGGAAACGGGCGCGGATTACTACGTGATTGACACAGGCTGGTTTGACAACGGCTCAACGTATTTAGCGTCGTACTAAACGGAATGACGGCGCGTGTGTTTGAATTTACAATCGATAAAAATTTGGAGGCATAAAATATGAACGACGTTTTTGCAATCAAGGAATTTAACTTCCCCAAAGATTTCGTATGGGGTAGCGCGACGGCGG
>JAFTKT010000002.1 GCA_017453145.1 Clostridia bacterium | reverse complement strand
CAAATCCACGACCGACTGATAGGAGCGGGTGTTCGCCGTGCGGACGACGATTTTCTCGCCTGCTATTGCCGCCGCTAAAACCGTTTCTTCGCCACGACGCGTCAAATCTCCGCGTTCATTCCCTAATCCGACTACCGTTATCATTTGCTGTTCTCCTCGTTCCTTTCGATACCCTTAAATTATACAGCAAATTGAGAAAAAAAGCAACCGAATAACCGATATTTGTCGCATACGCCAGCCCGAAAACGGAAATTTCCGCGTTTTGCAATAAAAAACAGTAGACGAGCGTCTTGACGAGCATGGCAATTGCCATAGAAATGGCGGCGTATTGCGGTTTGCCCTGTGCTGTCAAACACGCCGACAGCGTTTGCGCGCACGAGAGCGTGAACGCGCTTACCGCAAACGCTTTGATGAGCGAAACGAGCGTTTGCAGTTCTTCGCCCTTTAAGCTACGGTATATCATTCTCGAAACGGGCTCGGCAAAATAATATAGCCCGATTGCCGCAGGCAGGCTCACAAGCACCGTAATCCCCAACGAAAAGAACAGCTTTTTTCGCACGCTCGGTCTTTTTTTTTGCCCGTTTTCCGTCTTATTTTCCGTTTTATTTTTTGTTTGCTCCTCCGCTTTGGCTTTTGCCGACGCAAGCGCGGGAATACTCGCCGCCGCGATACCGTAGCAAACGGACACGGGCAAATTGATAACGGTTACCGCGCCGCCCGCAAACAGCCCGAACAGCGCGACGGGGTCGGCGGCGTATTTTCCTAATAGCCGCACGGCAACTACGCTATCCACAAGCGACGAAAGCGGGATTAAAAGCGCGGAAAGCGTAACGGGTATGCTCGTGCGTAAAATGGTCTTGAACGCAACCCTGCCCCCCTCCTTTGCCGATTCTTTGCGCGCGGGAGAAAGGCGGTAGAGCGCAATCATCACGAGCAACGCAACGAGCTCGGACAGGGACACGGAAAGGAGCAAAAACACGACGGCTTTGGGAATATCCTCGCGGAAAATATACGCGAAAAACAACCCGAACGCGACTTTGACGGCTTGCTCGATTACTTCGGAAACGGCGGTGGGGAACATATCGTTTCGACCCTGAAACCAGCCGCGTAGCACGGAGATAGCGGACACGAGAAAGACGGAGGGTGCGAGCGTGAAATAGCCGCCGAGCACTTCCTTACTGCCCTGTGCCGCCGCAAGCAAGGGTGCGAGCGCCGCCATTAGGAGCGCACCGAATGCTCCGATGCACAAAAACAGTTTCAGCGCAGCGGAAAACAGCGGCTTGTCCGATTCCCCGCGCCCGAGTCTTTCTGCCGTGAGCTTGGCAATCGACGAGGGAATACCCGTCGCCGATACGGTTAAAAGCAGGCAATAGACGGGATAGACGAGTTGATACAGACCTATGCCGTGCCCACCGATTAAATTTGTCAAAGGAATACGGTATAACGCGCCGATAATTTTAGCGAGAAAGCCGCCTGCGGCGATAAGAACCGCGCCTTTGAGAAAAGAGCCTTTGGCTTGCGTTTTGTCTTTCATACAAAACAGTTTGCGGCAAAGGCAGGGAAATTATAACAACCCCGCGCGGCTTAACGCCGCGCGGGGTTAGATTTTTCACGGTTCAGCTCCTGTCAAAGCTTTCTATCATTTCCAAAAGCTCTTCAAAGCGGTATAAATCTTCGGGGGAATAGTAATCGATATAAATTCTGCCCTTTTGCGCGTTGCCGATTAAAGATACTTTGGTGCGGAACGCGCCGCGCATACGCTCGACAAACGCTTTGAGCTGTTCGCTTTTCGCCGCCGCCTTTGCGGCTTTTTCCTGCTGTAAAATTTCAGGCGGCGTTAAAAACGCCTTAATCGTGCGCTCCATTTCCCGCACGGAAAGATTACGCCGCACCGCCTCTTCGGCGAACACCACTTGTTTGTCTTTGGGTACTTTAACGAGCGTGCGCGCATGCCCTGCGGAAAGCCTGCCGCTCTCCACCAAACCGAGCACCTGCGGTTCGAGCGTCAACAGCCGCAAGGTATTTGCAACGGCGGGGCGGGATTTCCCGATTAACGCGGCAAGAGATTCCTGCGTAAAGCCGTGTTCGTCGATTAAGCTTTTCATTAAATACCCCTCGTCCGTTGCGCCGAGCCGTTCGTTTTTGAGTTTTTCCACAACGGAAAACACCGCCGCGTGCTCGTCCGTGAACGAATAGACGCGCACCTCGACGTCTTTTGCTCCCGACTGTTTCCACGCGACGAAATCACGCTCGGCGGCAAGCAATAGAAATCTGCCGTCCGACTGCTCGTTGACGGAGAATACGGGCGCGCCGTTTAATAAAAAATACGCCGCTCTGTTTTTCAGTTCCTTTTTCGAAAACGCGCTCTCGTCCGCGCGGCAGTCTATGAGCGATATGGGCATTGTCCGCGTCTGAAAGGTAAGCGCGGGCAACCCGCGCACCGTTTTGCGTTTCATAGTTCTTTCCCTCTCTACGTTTGAAAACGGGGCGTTTTGCACGCCCCGCAATTCCTTTTTTATTTTTGTTCGTCCGTTTCCGTTTTCGCCGTGTCCTGCGTTTCCTCGTCCTTGACGATATGCTCGGCAGAGGGTTTGGTCATCGTGGCGAACGGGTTGTCGCGGTGCGTGCCCTCTTTTTCGTCCATAAACGCGATTACTTCTTTATAATCTGCGCCTTTCATGAGCATTTGCACCTCTTCGGTGTAAATCGTTTCCTTTTCCACAAGCACGCGCGACATGTTATCCATAATCGAACGGTTCTCTTTCAAAAGCTTGGTGGCACGCGTATGCGCCTCCGTAATCAAACGGCGTATTTCAGCGTCAATCGTCGCCGCCGTTTCCTGCGAATATCCGCCGCGACTCTGGTTGCCGTATTCCATGCCCATAAACACAGGCTGGTCGGAATCGTACGCCACGAGCCCGAGTTTATCGCTCATGCCCCATTGCGTAACCATTCTGCGCGCGAGCTCGGACACGTGCTGTAAATCGGCGCTTGCGCCCGTCGTGATGTCTTGAATAACGAGCTCTTCGGCAACTCTGCCACCGAGCGACATACAGATATTGTCGATAAGCTTATTATACGAAACGTCGTTGTCGTCCGTTTCGGGGCGGGTCATGGTATACCCCGCCGCTCTGCCGCGCGGAATAATCGATACTTCGTGCACGGGGTCGCAATGCTTGCAAAGACAAGCGAGCACCGCATGCCCCGATTCGTGATACGCCGTACAGCGTTTGTCCGATTCGGTTACGACGCGGCTCTTCTTTTGCGGGCCCATGAGCACCTTATTGATACCGTCGTAAAGCTCCAAATTTCCAATCGTTTTCTTGCCTGCGCGCGCCGCCAAAATCGCCGCCTCGTTCAAGAGGTTAGCAAGCTCCGCGCCCGAAAATCCTGCCGTAATCCGTGCCACCGTCTTGAAATTAACGTCGGTGGACATGGGCTTGTTTCTCGCGTGTACTCTCAAAATCTGCTCGCGGCCTTTCACGTCGGGCAGGTTCACGTTAATGCGTCTGTCAAAACGTCCGGGACGGAGCAACGCGGGGTCGAGAATGTCCTCGCGGTTGGTCGCCGCGATTACGATAATCCCGTCGTTTACCTCAAAGCCGTCCATTTGCACGAGGATTTGATTGAGCGTTTGCTCTCTCTCGTCGTGCCCGCCGCCGAGCCCTGCGCCACGTCTGCGCCCGACTGCGTCGATTTCGTCGATAAAGATAATACACGGCTGATTTTTCTTCGCCATGTCGAACAAATCCCGCACGCGCTTTGCACCCACACCGACGTACATTTCCACGAAATCCGAGCCGGAAACGGAGAAGAACGGCACGCCCGCCTCGCCCGCAACGGCTTTGGCGAACAACGTTTTACCCGTGCCCGGAGGCCCGACAAGCAACACGCCCGAAGGGATTCTCGCGCCGAGCGCGGCAAATTTTTTCGGGGATTTCAAAAACTCGACCACTTCGGCAAGCTCTTCCTTTTCTTCCTCTGCGCCCGCTACGTCGGAAAAACGTACTTTCAGATTACTCTGCACGTGCGCTTTGGTTTTGTTAATGCTCATATTCGCGCCGCCACCGCCCGCCGCGCTGCGCATAATCAGCCAGAACATCACGGCGACAAGCACGATACCCAAGAGCGGGAACAGGCTAGAAAATAAGCTGCCCGCGTTGGGGTCTGCCATTTCAAAATGCGCAAGCGACAACAGCGAAAAGTTCGGGTTTGCCGCGCCGCCCTTTTCCAAATTCGCGATTATATATTCCTCTACCGCTTGGAAAGAGCTGAAATCGTAGATACTCGGCATGGTAACGGTATACGCCGCGACAACGCGTCCGCTCGAAGCCTCGACGGTATACCCCGTCCATTTATACGCGTCCACGTACAGTTCGTTAATCTCGCCCGTTGCGAGCTTGCCGATAAATTCGGGAATACCGATAGTTTTTGCCGAGCCTAAAATGTCGGAAATGACAAATCCGACGAGCCCCACCGCCACAATGGCGACAATTATCCAAATGAGCGTTTTTGTTTTCTTATTCAAAACGAGTTCTCCTTGCTTATTTTACGTCTTTTATTTATACCCGCCTCTTGCGAGCGATAAACAATTTCAACGCTTTTATTTTACCATATCCACGCCGATTTTCCAAGCGTTTTTTTATGATTATTCAAATATTTAACAAACGTTCACACAGTTTACACATGTTTACGCGCGAACGCGTGCTTTTTTGGCGCGGTAATAAGTCTGACTGCTCGTAAAGCCCGCCTGAAACAACAGCTCCGCAATCGGTCGCCCGTCGCCGTTTGCCTGTAATTTTTCTATATAGTCAAGCCGCAAGCCGTTGACGTATTCGGCGAGCCCCATTCCTAAATATTTGTGAAAAACGCGAGAAATATGCGTTTCGGTGTACCCGAGCGCGCGGGCGAGCGTAGCGCGAGACACGTCGCCTTGAAAATTTTCTTGCACGTAGATAAGAATCGAACGAATGAGCGCGCTTTCGTCCTTGCGCTTGCTTTCTTCAAACGTCAGCTTTTCCGAAAGCCGCGCGAGCACCAGCTCGATTGCCGCCTCGCGCACCTGCTCGCTCACTTCCGCGTTCAAATACCCGTCCGCAAGCGACAGGAGCTCACGGCAAAGCGGTTCGTCGTGTAACACGCGGCTTTGGATTTTCAAGTTCTTTCTCGCCGCGTTAAACCGCTGTAAATACCCGAGCGGCACAACCAAAATAACGTCCTCGCAAACCTCCGATTTTTTTTGATAGGAATGTACGTCGTAGCTATCGAACACAATAATATCCCCGCCGCAAAGCTTGTAGCGGGCGTCGTTTACGCCCACCTCGTATTCCCCTTTCAAAAGCGCGAAAATCTCTAAATTTACGTGGAAATGCGAAGGGTAGCTGTGGTCGCTGTTCCGTTGACACACCAAGCTCGCATCGTCTTCTCTTTTCTTTTCGTAATATCCTTTCATAAGTATATTATATCACAAAATGAGAGTATTTTCAACCGTTTTTGGGCATATTTTGAAAGTCAAGCCGTGTTATAATAAAGAAAACCCGATTAGGAGGAATTTTTATGAAATACAACGTGAAAGACTTTACACTCGAAGAAAAGCTCGCGCTTTTGGTGGGCAAGAACCATTGGCAAACGGACAGTGCCAACGGCAAGCTCCCCGAACTGCTTTTATGCGACGGGCCGCACGGCGTGCGCAAATGCATCAACGGAAAAACGGAAAGCGCAACGGCTATGCCCAACCTTTCCGCACTCGCCAACTCTTGGGACGAAACGCTCGCTTTTGCGTGCGGCGAAACGATTGCGGACGAATGCGTCGAAATGGACGTCGATATTCTGCTCGCGCCCGGCGTGAACATCAAACGCACCCCCCTTTGCGGACGGAACTTCGAATACTTTTCCGAAGACCCGCTCCTTGCGGGATACATGGGCAAGGCGTATATCGAGGGTGTACAGAGCAAGGGCGTAGGCACGTCGCTCAAACATTTCGCGCTCAACAACCGCGAATACCACCGCCTCGTTCAATCGAGCGAGGTCGACGAGCGCACGTTCCGTGAAATCTATGCGCCTGCCTTTGAAATCGCCTTGCAGGCAAAGCCTACGACGGTGATGTGTTCGTATAATCTCGTCAACGGCGTGTATGCGAGCGAGAACGAAAAATTATTGCGCAAAACGCTCCGCGAGGAATTTGGCTTTGAGGGCGTCATCGTGTCCGATTGGAGCGCGGTTCGAAACAGCGCAAAAGCCGCCAAAGCCTCGCTGGATTTGCGCATGCCTTGCTTCGTCAACGCCGTCTCCGAGCTGAAAAACGCACTCGAAGAGGGGTGGCTCACGGAAGAGGAAGTCGATAAGCGCGTGGAAAAAATCTTGGAGCTTGTCGAAAAGAGAGAGAAAGCGGATAAGAAGAGAACAGTAAGCTTTACCAAAGATGAGCGGCACGAACGCGCGGTAGGTATTGCGCGAGAATGTATCGTGCTTTTGAAAAATACCGATAATATTTTGCCCATTCAAGGCGGCTCGGTCGTCGTTGCGGACGCACCCCACCCCGTTCCGCCGGCCGACACACCGTTTGCGTTCCCTCCGATGGGCGGCGGGGGCTCGGCTTACGTTGCCACCGATTTTTCGCCCCGTCCCTTGCATACCGAGCTTGCACAGCGGTTGCAGGATAAGCCCGTAACGGTCAGCGAGGCAAGCCACCGTTGGTGTCCGAGCGTGGAAAGCGTGGGCTACAAGGCGGATACTGTCGTGCTTGCCGTCGGCACGAACAAGACGGTAGAGAGCGAGAATTTCGACCGTGCCACCCTCCGTCTGCACCCTGCCCAAGAGGAAATGATTTTGAACGTCGCAAAAGTTAATCCCAACGTAGTTGTCGTAGTCTATGCAGGTAGCGCAATCGATATGCGCGCTTGGGCGGATAAAGTCAAGGGTATCGTCTTTGCGGGGTATCTCGGCGAGGGCGCAAGCGAGGCGGTTGCCGACGTTTTGTCGGGTAAATACGCACCCTGCGGCAAACTTTCCGAAACGTTCCCGCTGTGCTTGGAGGACACCCCGACGGGCTCGTCTTGTGGCAACGGCTACGTCGAACGCTACGACGAGGGGGTATTCGTCGGCTATCGCTGGTATGACAGCAAGAAAAAAGACGTGTTGTTCCCGTTCGGGCACGGGTTGTCGTATGCGGAATTTGAATATTCCGATTTGAAAATCGAGAAAAAGGGCGAAACGGACTATGAAGTTTCGTTCACGGTGAAAAACGTGTCGAACGTAGACGGCAAGGAAATTTCCCAGCTGTATATCCGCGACCCGTTCTCGTCGGTCGTTCGCCCTGAAAAGGAGCTCAAAGGCTTTACAAAAACCGCGCTCAAAGCAGGCGAAAGCAAACGCATAACGCTTGCCTTGAACGCCCGTTCGTTCGCGTTCTATTCCACTTCGTTTGATACATGGTATGTGGAAAACGGCGAATTTGAAATTCTTGTCGGCGCGTCCTCGCGGGATATTCGGCTGTCGGAAACCATCGAAATCGATTTGCCCATGCCCACCCAAGCGGCACGAGCGTTTAAGTATTGATGGTTATAAACACAACCGCCCGACCTGTTGGAACAGGTCGGGCGGTTTTCTTTTTTTCGTTTATCTTCTTCTGCTCCGTCCGCCGAAAAGAATCAGCACCCAAAGCGCGAACCGCAAGAAATACACGAGCGAGGTTAAAAGCGAGGCGACGTAGGTCTGTGCCGCCGCCGAGAGCATTTCTTCGGCATACGGCGCTTCCTCTTCCGTCAAAATCCCTTCCTCGATAAGCATACGCTTTGCCCGTTTGCTGGCATTGAACTCTACGGGCAACGTTACGAGCGCAAACACCGTCGCAAGCCCGTATAACGCCACACCCACAAGTGCGAGATAAAACCCCAAATCAGAGTTTTGCGTGGTGTACACGAACATGTCCAAGAGCAATCCCACAAGCACGAGCGGCAGGGCAAGCCTGCTCCCGATATTTGTAATCGGCACGAGCACCGTCCGCAGTTTATAGGGCAAATACCCTTTCTTTTTCTGCACCACATGCCCGATTTCATGCGCCGCGACGGCGACCGCCGCCACCGAATCGTTGCCGTAGACGCTTTCCGAAAGGTTGACCGTCTTTTTCGTGGGGTGGTAATGGTCGGTTAAAAATCCGCGCACTTTCCCGATAGAAATATCCGAAATACCGTTTGCCCGCAATAGCCGCCGTGCCGTGTCGTAGCCCGTCGCGTGCGAGCGCGTGCCGAGCTCTTGATACGCCGAAAACGTCTTGTGCACTTTTGCGCTTGCTTGACCTGCAAAAATCGCGCAAAGCAATAATAAGCCTAAAAATATCCAGTAATAATACATGTTTTGTTACTCCTTACTTAGTGAATTGAACGCTTTACGTTCATGAATTGATTGTAAAAACAATCGTGAATTGAAAACCAAACGGTTTTCGTAAATTGCAACGCTTTGCGTTGCGTTTTGGAATAATTCCACACCGCACGCCGCAGGCGTGCAATTCATGCGAGCGATAAGCGAGCAATTCACGCGCCAACAGCGCAATTCATTGAACGGTAGTGAAAATTCACCTTACTTTATAAATCAATCGCGAACGGATACAGCTCGGATTTGGAAACTTTGCGGTCTTTCGCCGCTTTTTTGAGCGCCTCTTTTTTGTCCAAGCCCGCCGCCATATAATGCTTGATGTGCTCCCTTTCAGACAAAGCGTTGAGCGGACATTCCTGTTGCGGCGCACCCTCGACGATTAAAACGTATTCGCCGCGTTTCTCGCCTGCAAGCCCCTCCGAGAGCATAAACGTCTGCGTCTGTTCGTGCAATTTCGTAATCTCGCGCACCGCCGCCGCTTTCCGCTCGCCGAACACCTCGTAGAGCGCCTTTATATCCTTGTCGACGTCTTGCGGCGCGGAATGGAACGCGAGCGTCAAATCCACGTCTTTATATTTCTCTAAAACGGCTTTTTTCTCGCTTACCTTGTCAGGCAAAAACCCGATAAACGCGAACTTATCGGCAGGCAATGCGGACAACACAAGCGCGGCGACGAACGCGCTCGCACCGGGAATAAGCGTATATTCCTGCCCCGCCTCTCGCAACATTTTACAAACGACGTTGCCGGGGTCGGACACGACAGGCGTGCCCGCGTCCGACACGATTGCGACGTTTTCGCCCTTTCTCGCCCTCTCTAAAATTTTCCCCGCCGCCTCCGTTTCATTGAATTTATGACAGGACAAAAGCGGCTTTTTGATTTCGTAAGCGTTGAGCAGTTTCAGCGTATGACGCGTATCCTCGCAAAAAATTACGTCCGCCGTTTTCAATGTTTCGAGCGCGCGCAGGCTGATGTCTTTCAAGTTCCCAATCGGGGTCGCTACAAAATAGACCATACGTTTTTCTTCCTTTTGTCAGTTAATTATCGTGGGGAGTAATTCGCAAGCGGGTTTTCCGCCTTTGACCGCCTCTATGAGCACCAGATAGGGCTTTACGCCCGTCTTGCCCGCAACTGGTTGCACGCGCTTTACTTCTAAGTTGTGCGATTTTAGCGTGTAGCATACCTCCGCAAGCCTATCCGCACGGTGTACGAGCGCAACTCTGCCGCCGAATTTAAGCGCAAACGCAAAGGCTTTGGCAAGTTCTTCCAAACGGATAGTTAGCTCCTTTCGACAGACGGCTTTTTCGTAGTCGTCGTTTTCAAAGCCGCCTCGCTCATACGGTGGATTGCAAAGCACGAGCGAGAATTTCTCACGATACCGTTCGGGCAATTCCTGCAATTTCCCAAGACAGAACGAGAAATTGTCAAAGCCGTTCAGCGCCGCCGTCTTTTGCGAAAGGGCGAACAGGCTTTCTTGCATTTCGAACAACGTGAAACGGAGTTTGTTTTTTGTTTTTCGGTTCAGCGCATAGAAATGGAACGCGACAATGCCGCTCCCCGCGCAAAAATCCGCCACCTCGTCCCCGTGCTTTGCCCGCGCGAAACGGGACAGGAGCACGGAATCGGACGTGAAACGGTACAGCGCGTCGTCTTGCACGATTTTCAAACCGTCTATGCCCATTTCTTCGATTACTTCGCTCATTGTGTTCTCCTTGCTTATTTAAGTATACCGCGCGGCGTCGAAAAAGTCAAGGAAAACGGGATAGATTTTGCGCGAAAACACATACTTGCATTGTGAATACCTTTTTTTCGGACTTACAAAAAAATTTGCAAACGCTCAAAAAACTGTTGCCGTCGGAGGACATTTTGACCTATGCCTTTCAAACGCAAGACGGCACGGAGTGCGCGCTCGTCTATGCCGACGGCATGGTCAACAAAGAGCTGTTAGGCACGTTGATTGCCAAGCCGCTTGCCGCGCTGTCTTTGAAAAAGCAAGGGGACAGGGTTGCGTTGAGTGAAGATATTATCGAGGAAACCGCGCGTTTTCCCGAGCTTAAAATCAAGCAATCGTTCGACGAGGCGTTGCCAGAAATTTTAGACGGGAATACCCTACTTCTTATCGATACGCTCGCTTGCGGATTTATCGTCGGCGCAAAGCTTTTGCCCGTGCGCGCCGTTATCGAGCCGCCGACGGATATTGCCGTCAAAGGACCGCGCGAGGGGTTTATCGAGGACGTGAAAACGAATATGTCGCTCGTGCGAAAACGCCTGAAAACGCCCGATTTACGTTTCCAGACCCTGCGCGTGGGCAAACGCTCGGACACCGCCGTTGCGGTGTGCTGGTTAGAGGGTACGTCGAATAGCAAAATCAAAGACGAAATTGTGAAGAAAATTCAGGCGATTGATATTGACAATATCCCCGATTCGTCGTATATTGCGGCGTTCTTATCCCCGCGCAAGCACTCGGTGTTCCGCGCCGTCGGCACGACGGAAAAGCCGGATATTTTCACCGCGAAAATTGCGGAGGGAAGAGTGGGCATACTCGTAGACGGTTCGCCGATTGCACTCACCGTGCCGTTTATTTTAACGGAGGATTTCCAAAGCAGCGAGGACTATTTCATTTCGCCGTTTATGGCGACGATTTTCCGCGCCATGCGGCTCGTGGGCTTGTTCGTGTCTATCTTCCTGCCCGCGTTCTACGTCTCCGCGCAGCTTTTCAAAATGCAAATCCTGCCGCTCGGGCTCATGCTCACTATCGCAAGCGGGGTGCGGGAATTGCCCCTTTCTCCTGCTATGGAAATGTTCGTGGTGCTATTGCTCCTTGAATTTTTGAAAGAGGCGAGTATCCGTATGCCTAAATACGTGGGTATGTCGCTATCCGTCGTCGGTGCGCTCGTGCTTGGAGAAACGGCGGTTTCGGCAGGGTTCTTGTCCACGCCCGCGATTATCGTCGTCGCGCTGTCGGGAATCTGCCTATACACCGTGCCCGATTTTGTCGAAACGGGGAGTATCCTGCGTTGGGCGTTTCTGCTCACGGCAGGCGCGCTCGGCCCGTTCGGTATCGTGCTGTTATCTGCGTTTTTGCTGGCGGAGCTCGTGTCCAGCGACAGTTTCGGCGCGCCCTTGCTTGCGCCGTTTTCACCGCTAATACGTCGGGATTTGCGCGACAGTTTCGTCAAATACGACATGGAAACGCTGTCCAAACGCCCCGTATTTTTGCAGTCCAAGAATAAGACGCGGCTAAACGTGAAAGGTAAAAAAAGTGAAAAAGGAGAAGAAAAACAATGAAATTTCTCACGCCGACAACCCCAGAAAACGACGGGATTTTAGGCAGACAAATTGCCTTTTTTGCCGCGTTTATCCTGCCGATATACAAACTTTTAGAGCTCCCGTCTATCCTTGCGCGCTTTACGGGCGGCGATTTGCTATTGCCCGCGTTTTTACAATACGTTTTCCAAACGGTCGTGCTTGTTGCCCTGCTGTTCGTTGCCTCGCGTTCGGAAAAAACGCTCATGCAGCGGCTAGAAGAAAAGCTCGGCAAATGGACGGCGGCGGTGTATATCCTCTACGCGCTCTATTTCTTGTTCGCCGCCGTTTTACCTTTGCTCGATTTGGATAAATTCGTGTATGCGATATTCTACGACACCTCGCCCACCTTTTTTTCCTTTCTTTTCTTCTTTCCGCTCTCGGCGTATCTTTGCGCACGCGGCATCAAAACGCTCGGCAGACTTGCCGATTTGTCCCTGTTTTTATTCCTCGTGCCATTCGCCGTGCTGCTAACCATGTCGCTCGTGGAGGCGGACGCCTCTAACCTTTTGCCTATCTTCCAACACCGATTCGAGCATACCGTGTCTGCGTTCACGTATACCGCGCCGCATTTTTCCGACGCCGCTTTGCTCTTGCCGTTACTCGGTAATCTGCGTTATAAAAAAGGCGACGGCAAAAAAATTCTCGGCGGCTACGGGCTCGGCGGCGTGTTGACGCTCGTGTTCTTGGGCGTGTTCTACGGCGTATATTCGACGATTGCCGCAAGAGAGCACTATGCCTTTGCAAAAATCGCGCAATATTTCCCTGCGCTGACCGTTATCGGACGGATAGACCTCTTGCTCGTGTATCTGCTTTGTATCGTATTGTTCGTGTTCGTCGCCTCGCCCCTGCATTTCGCAACCGACCTTTCCACGCGGCTTTTGGGCGTAAAACGTCGGGCTTGGGTATCGGCGGCAATTCATCTCGGCGCGCTTGTATTTGTGCTGTTTTGCAACCAGCATTACAACGCAATCTACGCGCTTTGGGGCGAAAAGCTCTTTCCCGTGTTTTGGGTATTCGCCGATTTCGTGCCGCTGTTATTGCTACTGTTTTTAGTAAAAATACCGAAAAAGGAGAAACGGCATGCGTGAAATACACCAAAAAAATACCGTTCGGTATTATCTTCTGATTATTCTTATTCTGTCCTTTTTGTTTTTTACGGGCGACTTCGGCTTGATTGACGTACAGAAAACGGCAATCGTTATGGCGGTGGGGATTGACCGCGAGGAGGATACGTTTATCATAACCTCGCAAATCGCCATTCCCCAAGCCTCCAAACAGGGCAAAGCGACTGAAACGGTACAGCTCGTCAGTCGCGGCGCGACGGTTGCCGACGCGTTTGAGGAAATCAACGCCAAAACGGGTTGGTATCCCAAGCTCGTGTTCTGTCATCTAATCGTGCTCGGCGAGAAAGCGGTGGAACAAGACGCGTTCGACGCGCTCGATTTCTTTTTGCTCGACGAATATATGTCCGATAACTGCCTGCTCGCCACCTGCGACGGGCTCGCCAAAGACATTCTCAACGTCGCCGCACTCGTCGACCCGTCGGGGAGCGTCGCCATTCAGAAAATACTCTCTCCTCACGCCGAGCGCGTCGGCTCGGTCATGCCCACTACCTTGCGCGAGTTTGCTATCGGATATTACAGCGAAAGCCAAAGCGGTTTTTTGCCTATCGTCAAAATACAACCCCAACAGGAACAGGTCGGCGGTAGCGGTAGCGGACAGGAGCAAAACGGCTCGTCAGGCTCGTCTGGTTCGTCAAGCTCTTCTGGTTCTTCCGGTTCTTCGCAAAGTTCTCAAAGTTCGGAAAGTGCAAGCGGTTCAAGCAGTTCGGAGAGCGGTTCTTCGGGAGGCGGCAGTCAAAGCGGTAGCCAAAGCGGCGAAAGCAGTTCTTCAGGTGGCTCGGGTGGCTCGGGCGGTGGCAACGAAAAACCCGTTTTCAGCGCAGGCGAAACGGCGTTATTCGTCGGCGGAAAGCGGGTGGATAAATTCTCACAGGAAGAAACGTTTGCGTTTAACGCCGTCAAGCACGAACTGCGGCTTGCGGCGTATTCGGTGGAAACGGACGACGCGTATTGCACGCTAACGGTGCGGCGCAACAGCCCGAAAACGAAATTCAAAGTGGGCAAAGACGGGAGAGCGACGCTCCGCGTAAACGTTGCCATGACGGCGGGCTTGCTCGACTATTCACAAGCGTTGCCGAAAGAGCGACTGCGCGACGCGGGCGACGTGCCGCAAGGCGCTTTTGAGGCGGCGAGCAAACGGCTTACGGCGCAAATCCATCAGACCTTTGAAAAATGCCGCGCGGCGCATTGCGACTTGTTCGGGATTGTCGAACAGCTCCAAAAACTTGAAAACCGACGCTATGAAGAACTGAAAACCGACGCCCTCAAAAACGCGATTATCAACGTTTCCGTGCGCTTTACGGGCGTTCGATAACCAAGTGGTGGATAACTTTTTTCGCCCTTTTTTTGCAAGTTTTGCCGCTTTTGTCGAACGGTTACAACTCTTGTCGAACGGCGGCAGAAAATACGATTATAAATTTATACAATGCCCCTTTTTGGGTGGGTTATCCACGTAAATTGTGGATAAATACGGGTTGTCCACCTATCAATTTTCGATTTTGTGGATAAATCGGGTGTGGATAGCTTGAAAAAATGCTTTCGTTTCGGCTTGTTTTTGATGCCTCCTATGAAAACACAGGCGGTATGCGGTGGATAACTTCTCCACTTTGCGTAGGTGCACAACCTTTTACCGCGTTCGTTTCGGTGGATAACTTCTTAAAATGCGGAAGATTGTGAATAAAATCCATAAAAACGCGAAAGATTATTATAAAAAACGAACGTTTTTTCCACAAACGTTCGTTTTTTTCCACTTGTGCTGAAAAGTTATCCACTTTGCTTCGCGTGTATGCAGGCGTTTATAAATGAATAAAGTCGCCCTTGTTAATGAATAAACCAACCGAATACGACGTGAATGGGGTTGTTGTTGAACAGCCAACCCGTGATGAGGCATTCGTTGAAAAAGACGGTAATCCCCTCTGCGGGCACGAGCGCGAACACGGCAATCACGCCGCTTGCAATCAACAAGCCCTGCAAGCCCCCAACGGCAAAACCGAGCAGATGATTGAGCGTGCCGACGAGCGGAAGATTTTCCACGACGGCGTTGAGCGCGCCGCGAACAAGTTTCAAAAGGAGCTTGACGGCAATAAACGTCAACAGCCAAGCAATCAGCGTTGCGGCGAATTCGGCAATCGAGCCGCCCACTATCATAGCAAGCGTCGTGCCTTGCGGCAGTTCGCTGTTCCCCACGCTCTTTACCACGCTATCGATTAAAAACGAAGGTAAATTTTTATCCGCAAGCGCCGCCTCGATGCCTGCCGCTGAAACGTCTATATCAAACCCGACGACTTTGCCTAAACTGCCGACGACGGCGTTTTCTATCACGCCTTGCAAACCGAAAATACCGTCCGTCCACGACAGCACGCCTTTCATCAATAAAAACGCGGCGACAATGGCGACGATTGTGGATATGAAACCGAAAAAGCATTCGACAAACCCTTTTTTCGCGCCCTTTGCCGCAAGCACGACAACGAGCGCCAACACCGCGCCGTCCACGACGTAGTTTGCGGTGCTTGCGTTCAAGGCAAATAACATGTTTCGTCCCTCCGTTTTTGGCTTTGTGTTTCCTTAATTATAACATATATAGCCGAGTTTTTCAAGAAAAATCCAAGCGACGGGAAAAAATATTTTTTACAGTTTATTCCTGCGCGTTTGTGTCAATACTTTTTCTTGGAAAAAACTGACAAAAGGTAAGGCAAATGGAATATTATTTTCATATCTATAACAAGCTCGCCGCCGACGGTGCGGTCATGGCACTCGATACCCTGCTCAAAGACGATTTAAGCCGTAAGCTCACGCCCCGCAAGTTTTTATCGAAAGCGGAAACGGTGGGGACAAGTACGCGTTCACGCGCCGAACAGGCGGCGTTTCAGAAGTATTTCGACGGGGATTTCAACGCGCCGCCGGTGATTGTGTGTATCGGGAGCGACCTTGCCGTCGGCGACAGTTTAGGACCGATTACGGGCTCGATGCTCAAATACAAAACACAGGGTCTTGGCGCGTTTATCTACGGCACGCTCTCTTCGCCTGTTACCGCAAAAGAAATTAAATACCTCCGCGCGTTTTTGAAAGAAACACACAAAGGCAGTCAGGTCATCGCGGTAGACGCGGCGGTGGGTACGGAGGGGGACGTGGGACTTTTGAAACTGTCCTCTTCTCCGCTATATCCGGGTGCGGGCGCAAATAAAAAGCTCGGCGCAATCGGCGACGTGTCCGTTTTGGGTATCGTGGCGGAAAAATCGGTAGCGAACTACGGTTTGCTCAACACCACGCGGCTCAACCTCGTCTATACCATGTCGGAAATCGTGTCCGAAGCGATTGCAAATCTTTTATATCAGCGCAAAAAACGGGATTGTGTTTTGTCCAGCCAGAAATATAGCGGCGCGCCGAGAGCGTAAACCCAAACGCTTTCGGTGAGCAAAAGGGAAAGGGCATAGAACGCATACGCGCTCCAAACGCTCGTCTGTCCGCCCAAATCCCCGCATAAAAGCACTATCACGAGCGGGATAATCAGCGTGTTACAAAGCACGGGAGAAAGTCCGCCGAGAATGAATTTTCCCGTGCGGTTTTTCAAAAACCTGCCTACCAGATACGAGCCGAAAGCCCCAACGAGCGTTGCAAGCGAGCCGATGAACACGTCGTAGAGCACGAACGGCGAGGCGAGGTTGGAAAGCATACACCCCACCCAAAGCGCAGGCACAGCCTCCGCGAAAAAGAGGGGTAAAATGCAAAGCGCCTCTGCCGGTCGAATCTGAAAAGAGCCGAAGGCAAAGGGCATAAACGCATAGGTGAGCGCGACGTATAATGCCGCAATCACGCCTGCACGACAAAGACGTTTCGTTGAAAAAACGTTGTTTTTCATAAAATTGTACCTCGGTTTTTTTATGGGGAAGTGTTTGCCGAAAACCTTCCTTTTTTATTGCGCCCATAAGGGCATATCGCATTTATATATCGCGATTATATATCACAACGGCATGAGCCGTTATTTCGCTATTTATTCTTCTTTATTTCCGCTGTTGCCGAGAAAAATGCCGAAGAAATCGTTAGAGGATTTCATTGCCGTACCGCCTGCAGACGACGTATCTTTGCCCTCGCGGTTGAACTTCTTATAACCGCTGCTCTTGCCACCGCGATTACCAAAACCGCTCTTGCCGCCTCTTGCTCGGTCGTTTCTGCCTCTACCGCCGTTGCCGTAGCCGCTTTTGCCGCCGCGTTCACGGCCGTTTCTTGCCTCCAAAGCAGGTGCGTCGGGGTCTTCGAGGTTGTCGGGGATTACGACGATATAACGGTTGGGCTCTTTGCCCTCGCTCACCGTTTTCACACCCTCTAAATCGGAAAGCGCGGAATGGATAATCCGTCTTTCATAAGGATTCATGGGTTCAAGCTTAATCTTTTTGCCCAAGCGCGTTGCTTTCTGCGCCAAGTTTTCCGCCAGCTTTTTGAGCGTACCCTCGCGGTTTTCGCGGTAGTTTTCGCAATCGACGACAACGCGTTTATACTCCTCGCGACCGGTGTTTGCGACCGCGCCCGCAAGCGTTTGCACCGCGTCAAGCGTCGTGCCGTGCTTGCCGATTACCGACGTCGTATTTGCCGCCGTAACGTTGATTTCGATTTTTTCGCCTTCGGAGACGAGCTCCGTGCAAGCGGTGATATGGAGCAAATCGAACAAGCCCTCTAAAAACGCGACCGTTCTCTGTCCGTCGGAAAGCGTTAAGCCCGTTGCTACTTTTTCCGTTTCATTGCATGCCGTTTGCTCGCAAAGCGGCGCGATTTCCACGCGCGCTTTCACCGAACCGAACAGTTTCTTTTTGCCCTCTTCCAAAACGCGAATATCCGCCGTGTCTTTGGTCAAGCCTAACTCGTTTAAGCCGTTTTCAATCGCCTCTTCGACCGTTTTACCCGTAAATTCCGTATACGCCATATCTCAAAACTCCTTTTCCGTGTTTGACGGAAATACCGTTCTTTCTTTCCCTTATTTTTTGTTTTTCTTCCCGTCGGTTTTGGGCGTTGCTTGCGCGCGGCCTGCAAAGCGGCGGTTGTATCTTTCCACCAAAGCTTTCGCCTCTTTTTTGCTTTCCGATATATCCACGAGCTTGTTAATTACGATTGTCGAAAGCAGGGACAATACGTTGCTCATAATCATATAAATCGAGAACGCGGAGCTGTACATAAACGAGAAGATTGCAAACATCGCGGTCATGATAACCATTGTCATCTTCTGTTGCGACGCGCCCTGTCCGTCTACCGACGAATATTTTTGTTGCTCTTTTTGCCCCGCCATAGAAATCCATTGTTGGAGCAAAATCGTGCCGATAGAGAGCAAAATCAAGATATAATACCCGTTCGCTTGCGTTTTTTGCGCCGTCAGCTTGCCAGTAATCGTGTTATACGTGTCCTCTTCGTAAACGTTGGTAAATTCCGCAACGCCCGCAAACCCCGTCGTTTTGCTACCGACTTGGAAATTCTGCCGTTCGACCTCCGTTTTGAATTCCGAGAAACTCAAAACGGGATGCTTATAACTCGCGTCCGTCGCCCAAATGTTTTTAATCCAAAGGAAGGAGGTGTTATGGAGCACGTCTTTTTCATAAGCCGCCAAAACCGCCTGTTGTCCTTCGCTCACGAAATATTCCTTGATAGCAAGCTCTTTCGTCTTGTTCTCATCCGCCGCCATCGCGCTGTCTACAAACGTCTTGATTTCGTCCTTTTCATAGAGTTTGTCCGCGTCGAAGAAATATACTTTTTGCGTTTCGTCGTAGCGGAGGAACGCGCCGTCCGTTTCCAAATCCTTGCAAACGCTTTCTACTTTTGCGTTATACGCGTCGACCATCACGTTATAGTTCTCGACGTTCGCGTATTGCGAATACGCGTTAAACGCGTTAATCGCGACGAAAAAGATAATCAGGGAAAGAATCATAGGCAAACAGGACGAAAACATAGAAATCCCGCTTTCCCTATACATTTCCATGACTTTTTGGTTATATTTATCCTTATCGTTGGCGTATTGCTTTTGCAATTTTTCCATTTTTGCCTGATTTTCTTTCATTTTCAGGTTCTGTTTACGCATGGAAATACGTTGATATACGTCAAACGGCAAAACGATTACTTTCAAAATAACGGAAAAGAGTATAATGCCGACGCCGACCGAGCCAACGCCCGTAATCAGCCAGCGAATTAACGTGCCTATCCAATTGAGCGAAATGTCATAGGTATTGCCGAACAGCGCGATACCTACCTCGCTTGACAGTAAATTAAAAAGTTCCATTTCGTTTCCTTTTTTGTTTCAAATCAGCCAACGCTTGACGTAGAATTTTTCAGGCGCAGGGTCGTAGCCGCCTTTGGAAAGGGGATTACAGCGCAAAATACGCCACGCGCCGAGCAAAATCCCTATCGCAGCGCCGTGATTGTTGATACATTCGAGCGTATACTGCGAGCAGGTGGGGCGGTACAGACAGGTATGACGGGACAAATACTTTTGATAAAAGAGAATTAAACGCATACAAAGCATTTTCAAATACGGCTTGAACACCGTTTTTTGCAAATACTTTTTATTTCCCCGCCAAAGGGCAAGAAAACTCCATTTCAAAGGTTCTCTTTTTTGATTATCCATTGTAAATGCCTTTTGAAAGTGTGAAAAGAATATTCTTTTTCGACTTTCGGTATTAAAACGATAAAATATTTACCCTGTATTTCGTCCATACAAAGACGGAAAGCCTCGCGGAGCAGCCGTTTGATGCGGTTTCTCTGCACACTTTTTCCGTGTTTTTTGCCGACGGAGATACCCATTGTCGTTTTTTCCGAGTGGTAATATACAAGCGTAAGCGACGGAGAAAACGCCCGTTTTCCTTTTTGGAATAATTTTTGAAAATCCGATTGTTTTTTCAATCTTACGTATTTCATTTTCTCCTCTCTTTCCAAAAAACATAACTCCTCTCCTTTATAAAGCAAAGGAAAGGAATGGGTTTTGAAAGTGTTTTCCGCTCGGAAAAAATAAAAGGTTTAGTGGGTCAATCTCTTTCTTCCCTTTGCTCTGCGGCGTTTCAGCACCTTTCTGCCTGCCGTCGACGCCATTCTCTTGCGGAATCCGTGTACCTTGCTTCTTTGTCTTTTCTTGGGTTGATAAGTTCTTTTCATATCCGTTCTCCTACATTACGTTTTTTTTCTTGTTTTTATTTTTTTCGCAGGCTCTCCCACGATAACGCATTTTATTATATCGCAATATTTCTCTTCCGTCAAGCGATTTCAAAGCGTTTTATAGATTTTTTTACCTCTAATTTCAAGCGGACGCGCTCGTTCTGACGGGTAAAACGAGATATTGACAACGCTTGTTTTCCTTGTTCTCTACCGTGAACGGGGATACGGGCGTATTAAACGAAAGCACGATTTCTTCCTCGTCTAATGCTTTCACAGCGTCGAGCAGGTATTTACCGTTCATGGCAATTCTCAATTCCTTGCCGTCCAACTCGGCATACACCGTTTCTTCGACCTTGACTATATCCGAATTCGCCGTAACGTTGATTTTACCGTTTTTAATATCGAACAAAACGAGATTATTCTTATCGCCGCGCGTGAGCACCGCCGCACGCTCAATGCTTTGGATAAGCTCGCTCTTTTTCACGTTTACCACCGTTGTAAAATCGACGGGGAAAATATTTTCTTTTCTCACGAACTCGCCCGTATACAAACGCGACGTTACGATTGTGTCGTCGACTTCCACCGACAAACGGTTTTTGTCCGCGTAAATTTTGAGCGCGTTCTCCCCATCGAGCATACGCGATATTTCCGTGAGCGTTCTTGCGGGACAAACGATTTTCATATCCCCGCCGAACGGCGTTGCCTCGCACTAGGAGCAAGCCATTCTAAACCCGTCGAGCGCGGTGGCGTTGAGCTTGTTTTCTTTCGCCTCTAAAAGACAACCTTTGAGAATAGGTCTGCTCTCGTCCGTTGCGCAGCAGAACGCAACTTTTGCAACGAGCTCTTTCAAATCGCTTTCCTTGACCTCGAAATATTTTTCTTTATCTTCCGCATAGGAAATAACGGGAAAATCGCTTGCGGGCAACGTCTGCATATAGCTTTCGCTTTCGCCGTATTTAATCAAAAGTCCTTTCTCGTCCGAATCCACGACGATTTCTTCCAAAGAAATTTTACCGACGAAATCGGCGAAAAATTTACCGTTTACGCAAATTTCTCCCTCTTCCAAAACGTCGGCGGAAATTTTCTTTTCAATGGAAATTTCACCGTCGTAGGCGGTGAGGGTAAGCACGTCGTTTTTCGCTTGCAATTTAATGCATTCTAAAACGGGCGTGATGGTTTTGACGGCGCAAGCTTTGCCGACCGTATACGCCGCGTCCGATAAAACCGTTCCGTTGCATACGAATTTCATATCTTTATTCTCTCCTTTTTTCTATCCCTTTTATTTTACCATATTCACCGTGTTTTTGCAAGCAAAAACCCAATAAAACAAAAGAATTTCCCACTTTTTTCTATAAAATGAGGATTATCTCCCTTTCGGGATATTTTTTCTCAAAATAGGACACGGTATACGCCGTGCCGCCTGTTTTTTTAGACACGAACGCGACCAAGACGTCGGCATTGTCCGCCATAAAGCGGTTTCTTTCTAAAAATTTCCATTTTTGAAAGTTTTCTCCGAAGATTATTTTTTCGTCGGTATTTTTTAGAATTTGCAAATACCGTTCCTTATCCTTTTGTGAATAACTCTTTTCCTGTCCAAAACAAGGTATACAGGCGACGAGCTTTATTTTTTTGCTTTTTTCTTTTTCTTTGAGAACGGTTTCGGCGGCAAGCAAATCAAACCCCTTTGCCATGCCGCAATAAAACAAAAAAACGCCTTTTTCCACAAGCGCATGCACGCATTTTTCTAAATTTTCCTTTGGAAAATTAGAGGGGAGTTCTCTATGTCCCGTAAACGCGCACGTTTCTATTTGATTCGTTAGGAAAGAAAGCTGTTTGTTTTTCATATCTTTAATTATAAAAAAAATTTTCCTGTTTGTCAAGCACCCTATCATTGATATATAATAAAAATATGTAAATAGTAGTATTAGTAGTAGAGCTCGGTGGAAAGGTGGAAAAGCCCGTTTTCGTCTGTTTTTATAAGGGAAAACGCCGGTGGAAAAAGTGAAAATATCTGTGGAAAAGAATGTGGAAAATTTGTGGAGAAGTGGAGAAAACGTAAAAAAGTAAAAAGAAAAGAAAACGGATAAAAAACAAAGAGCGGAAAAAACGTAAAAAAATTAGGGTTGTCCACCGAAGTAATCCACACGGTGCAAAACTTTTTCAACATCGTGTGGAAAAGAATTGATATTTTTATAAAAGCGTGTTATAATATTGACTATGGAAAAAATAGAACGGCTTATAAAACAGGAAAAAAGAGAATATTTCGAGCATTTTTTTGCGCTTTTGACGGAATATAACGCAAAATATAATCTGACCTCCATCACCGAAGAAAAGGACGTTTATTATAAACATTTTTTAGACAGCGCGTTGGGCGCGGATTTATTCAAACAAAACGCCAAAGTAGCGGAAATAGGCTCGGGAGCAGGTTTTCCCTCGCTCGTACTCAAAATTTTGCGACCTGATTTACAGTTTGATTTATTTGAAAGCGTCGGGAAAAAATGCGAGTTTTTAAGCGTTGTTGTGGAAAAGTTGGACTTAAAAAACGTAAATATTTACAATCTACGCGCAGAAGTTTGTGCAAAGGATGAAAAATTCCGAGAAAAATACGAGCACGCGACGGCGCGAGCGGTGGCGAGAATGAACGTACTTTGCGAATACTGCTTGCCGTTCGTGAAAGTAGGTGGGACGTTTATTGCTTATAAGAGCGGGGATTTGACGGAGCTTGGCGAGGCGAAAAACGCGTGTAAAATTTTAGGGGGAAGAGAAGAAAAGTTTTTGTCCTATTCCCTGCCTGAAAATTACGGCGACAGAACGCTTGCCGTTGTGAAAAAAATCTTGAAAACGCCGCCGAAATATCCGCGCGGACAGGGAAAGGAACGGAAAAACCCGTTATAAGAGGTGTGTTATGAAAATAGGCTTTGCCGACGGAGAAAAGCTCGGCGTTTTTGAAAACGGCGAAAAGAAAATTTATCAAAGTCAATATATCACAAAATATAAAGAGAACGCGCTCCGCACCGCCAAGAGCAAGGAATGGAAAAAAAACAGCGACAGACTTCTCGCGGACGAGTTTTATTTTGAAGAGGACGAACCGTTTTTGCGCTCGATAGTCAACTGCGTTTCGCCTACAATAGAAGAAAATACGCTCGTTTATTCCTTTTCAGTCGGCGAAACGTCGGGTATTTATTATAAGGATTTATCGGATAAGGAACAGACGGAATCGCATGCGCTTTCGTCGTCGGACGTAGAATTTACCCAGCTTTGCGTTGCCAAAGACGGAAAATTGCTCGGCGCGGTACAAACGGACGGGTATTGCTCGAATATCGTAATGTTTCAAAACGGTGGCAGTGAATACCAAACGCTCACGGGCGGCGACAGCTTTGACGAGAACCCCACTTTTAGGAAAAACGGCAAGATTTTATTCAATTCCTACGCGATAGGAAGAGACCAAAATAATGCGTTCGTTACATACCTGCCCTCCGAGATTTATCAAATCGACCCCGAAACACTCGAAATCGAAGAGAAGATTTGCGATAGCAAATTTTCCTATATAAAGCCGATTGAGGACGGGAACGGAAACGTCTATTGTATCCGTAAACCGCACGGCGAAGAACCGGAAGAAAACGCGTTTTTGCAAATCCTGATGATACCCGTGCGGATTGTGCAGGCAATCGTCGGATTCGTGTCTGCGTTCGTGGCGTGCTTTGCCAAAAAGCCGCTCGTGTCGGGAACGTCCGCACAGTCCTCCATGCGCGGCGAGGCGGCAAAAGGATTAGACAGGAAAAAGGCGTGGATAAACAATCATCTTGTCAACGTCGAAAAAGAGCTCGAACGCAATAAAAAATCAGAGGAATACGGTTTTATCCCCAAAAGCTGGTTACTCGTTCGGCTTGAACAGGACGAAACGGGTAAATTTGTCGGCGAATACGAGCTCGCGCGTGGCGTTGCGGATTATTGCGTGGTCGAGGAAGAGGGACGAACCCTGCTCGTGTATACCAACGGCAAGCGGGTGTTCGCGCTCACGGAAGAAAAGGAGCACGTGCTCAAGAAAAAACTGTTCGACGTCGATTTTTGTGTGAAAGTCAACGCCTTGCAGTAAAAAAGAAGTAAGAAAAACGGCAGTTGCTATGCAGCAGCTGCCGTTTTGGTTTCTAATGGTTTATTGTGCGTTTGCAACAGGGTAAACGCTAGCCTTTTTCTTATCCTTGCCCATTCTTTCGTAACGAACGACGCCGTCAACGAGCGCGAACAACGTATCGTCCTTGCCGATACCGACGTTTGCACCGGGATGAATCTTCGTGCCTCTTTGGCGAACGAGGATATTACCCGCAAGCACCGCTTGACCGTCGCTGCGCTTCGTGCCAAGACGTTTCGCCTCGCTGTCTCTACCGTTGTGGGAAGAGCCCGTTCCTTTTTTATGAGCGAATAAACTGATAAAAATCATTTTTATTTTCTCCTTTTTTCAAAAATTTTGTGTTGTTCCCGAAAACAAAAGGGGAACGGTGTGCTTACAGCTCGATTTTTTCAATCTTAACTGCCGTGAAGGGTTGTCTATGACCCTGCTTCTTACGTTCGTTTTTCTTTGCCTTGTACTTGAAAACGATAATCTTCTTCGCTTTGTCTTGCTTGACAACCGTTGCGGAAACTTTTGCGTTTGCAACGTCTGCGCCCGCTTTGATACCGTTTTCGTCTACGACCATAAGCGTTTTGAAGGAAACAGCGTCGCCTTCGTTTGCCGCGAGTTTTTCTACGCGGATAACGTCGCCTTCTGCCACCTTATACTGCTTGTTGCCGTTGTCGATAATAGCGTACATAAGATAAATACCTCCTCTTTCCAGTCTCGAAGAACGCAAGGCGCGCCCGCATTACAAGGAAAAATCCCGAAAATTGAGCGACTTAAAAAAGCCCGTTTCTATCGGCTCGGGTATAACTATACCACATTTCAAACACTTCCGTCAAGCGTTTTTTGCATAAAAATCGTATTTTTGCGGAAAAATATTAAAAAAAGGAGAATTGATATGGAAAACGAAACGAAAAAACAATCGGAAGAAATTCTTGCGGAAATTTACCGCAACGCCCAACTCGCTTTGCAATCGATAGCGGACATTTTGCCGCAGGTAGACGACCAGCAGGTCAAAGACGAGCTGCATTTCCAGCACGAGGAATATGAAAAAATCTGCGCCAAAGCGGCGCAAATCGCCAAAGACCGCGAGATTGAACTCAAAGAGCCGAACATGTTCAAAAAAGCCATGATGTGGGGCTCTATCAAAATGAACACGCTCACGGACAACTCCCGTTCGCATATCGCCGAAATGATGCTGCAAGGCACGGTTATGGGCATTTCCGCACTCCGCTCGTCCGCAGGCGAAACGTATCAGGGCGCGTCGGATGAGATTATGTCCCTACTCCACGAAATGATTGAAATGGAAGAACGTTTCGAAAAGAAATGGAAAGAGTTTTTATAAAAAATAAGAGGTCAATTTTGACCTCTTATTTTTTTGATAAGCCATGTGAAAAAGATTTTCATATCCCCGAAAAAGGAAAAACTCCAAGCGTATTTTTCGTCCGCTTTTAGCATATTCTCTCTTTCCACGCCGTAGACAGAGAACGGATGAATAAGTCCGGGTTTGGTAATGTGTCTGTCGTATTCGATTTCCGAAAGAGTTTCACATTCCTCTTCCGTCAGCGGCAAATACCCGATTACGCTAATTTTTCCTAAAAACAAATCGAACAGCCTTGCAAGTGTGCTCCCTTTTCCGTTTACGCCTGCAAAACGGTGTAAATACACTGTTTTACCTTTCTTGCCGACAAACGGCTCGGAAAGCAAAAGAGCGTCCGTTTCCCCCCGTTTTTTCGCGTTTCTTGCGCGCACGCACATATATATTAAAAGGGGGGACAGCGCGAGAATACACACGAGCGAAACGAGAAAATCGAACACCCGTTTGAAAAACAGGCGGTAGAATACCGCGACGATAAAAAGCGCGGCGAAAACATCAAAGATTACGAACGCCAAAACGCCGTACCATTCGCTTAAAAAATCAGCCAACAATCCGTTTAACATTCTTCCCCTCCGTCCGTTTCGTCCTCGTCATCCTCGTCGTCCTCGTCGTCTTGTTCGTCGTCGTATTCCTGCGGCGCGTTCGCAAGGGCAATTACGTCTGCAATTTTATGCAAGACGTCTGTTTTCCCATAGCCCGTTTGCGCGCTCGTGGCGAGTAGATTTTTTTCGCCCAGATACAAATCGGCGGCAATCGCCTTGACGTGCTCTTTGAGTTTCATTTTCGAGAGTTTGTCCGCTTTCGTTAAAACGACGGTAAACGGCAGGGCGTGATAGTGCAAAAACTCTATCATCTGCACGTCGTCGGCGGTGGGGTCGTGTCGAGAGTCGACGAGCATGAACACGTGCGACAGCTCTTCGTTGTTCTTGAAAAACGCGTCGAGCGTCTTTCCCCATTTTTCCTTTTCCGTTTTTGAAACCCGTGCAAAGCCGTAGCCGGGCAGGTCGGCAAGCACAAATTCGCCGAAATCGAAATAGTTGACAAGCCGCGTTCTACCCGGCTCGCTACTCGTTTTTGCGAGCTTTTTCTGATTTGCGAGCATATTGATAAAGGAGCTTTTGCCCACGTTGGATTTTCCACAGACGGCAATCGTCGGCTTGTCCGTTTTGATAAACTGCTTTTCCGTCGCCGCCGAAGTGATAAACTTCGCCGCTTTGATGACAAGCCGTTGTTTGTCTGCATTGTTCGTCTCGTACATGGTAGCCTCCTTTGATGGTTTTCTCTATTCGTTATTCTCTGTTTTTATCGCACCGCACGCTGTCCTGTCCGCGTTCGGTTGCGGGCGTGGGCAGACGCTTTGGTGCGGCGCGTTTTTTGGGTGCGGATTTTTTGGTCGGCGTTTGCGCAAAGACGAGCGCAAACACTTCCGCGACCGTTTTAACGGGATAAAACGTTACGTCTTTTTTCACCGTTTCGGGCAATTCAGCCAAATCTTTTTGGTTACCTGCGGGCACGATTACTTCGCGAATTCCCACTCGACGCGCCGCAAGCGCTTTTTCTTTCAAACCGCCGATAGGGAGCACGTTGCCGCGCAGGGTAATCTCTCCCGTCATGGCAATATCGCCGCGCACTGCCCGTCCACTCAACGCGGAAAGTACCGCGCAGGCAAGCGTAATCCCCGCGCTCGGACCGTCTTTCGGGGTCGCGCCTTCGGGCACGTGGATATGCAAATCGTTTTCCGTGAATAGCCCGCTTTGTAAACCGAGCTCTTCTGCGTGTGCGCGTAAATACGTGATAGCGGCAAGCGCGGATTCTTTCATAACTTCGCCAAGTTTGCCCGTGAGCTTGACTTCGCCCTTGCCTTTGAAAAGAGCCGCCTCGACGGACAGAGTTGTACCGCCGACCGCCGTCCACGCAAGCCCTACGGCTGCACCGATTTGCGGCTCTAACAACGCGGAATCAATGGTAAATCGCGGTGCGCCGAGAAATGCCTGCACTTTCTCCTCGTCCACACACACGGGGGGCATGTCTTTGTTTTCGGCGTATTGCACGGCGATTTTACGGCAAATAGAACCGATAGTGCGCTCTAAATTCCGCACGCCCGCCTCGCGCGTGTAACCCTCCGTTATAAACCGCAAAACGCTGTTTGAAAACTTGGCGTTGCGTTTGGTTAAACCGTTCGCCGCGAGTTGTTTGGGGATAAGATATTTCCGCGCAATCTCCGTTTTTTCTTCGAGGGTGTAGCCCGAAAGCTCGACGATTTCCATGCGGTCGCGCAAGGGCGCGGGAATGGTGTCGAGAGAGTTTGCCGTCGTGATGAAAAGCACTTTACTCAAATCGTAGGGGTATTCGAGGTATCTGTCGCGGAACGTGGAATTCTGTTCGGGGTCGAGCGCCTCCAAAAGCGCGGCGGCAGGGTCGCCGTGCATATCGCTCGTGATTTTATCGATTTCGTCGAGCAGGAACACGGGATTGATTGCCTCCGCCTGTTTCATGCCGTAGATAATCCGACCGGGCATCGCGCCGATATACGTGCGGCGGTGTCCGCGTATTTCCGCCTCGTCCTTGACGCCGCCCAAGCTCATACGCACGAACTCACGGCCGAGTGCACGCGCCACCGATTTTGCAATACTCGTTTTACCCACGCCCGGAGGCCCGACAAAACATAAAATGGGCGCTTTCATATTCTTCGTCAGTTTCAAAACCGCGAGATATTCCAAAATACGTTCTTTAATTTTCTCTAAACCGAAATGGTCCTCGTCGAGGATTTTCCTGCATTCTTTAAGGCTTTCCGTGTCTTTGGTTTCAAACGCCCATTCCAGCGCGAGGACTTGGTCGAGGTAGCCCGTAATCACGGTGTATTCGGGCGCGGACGGCTGCATTTTACGCAAACGTTCGATTTCCTTTTGGCACTTGACGTCTAATTGCGCGGGCAGGTCCTTGTATAACAGTTTTTTGCTGTATAAGTCCGCCTCTTTTGCGTCTTCGCCCAGCTCCGTTTGAATGGCTTTGAGCTGTTCGCGGAGATAATATTCCTTTTGGGATTTGTCGATATTCTGCCGCACGGTCGAGGAAATTTTCTTTTCGATTTTGGCGATTTCCAACTCCTCGTTCAGGCAATTTTCAAACAGCTTTAACCGTTCTATCGTCTTGCGTTCGGCAAGTGCTTGCTGCTTAACTTCGAGCTTGACGCGCATGTTGGCGAGCGCACGGTCAACGTATTCGTCGGGTTCTTCGCAAAGCTCCAACCTCGCCGCCGCTTCTTTGGTAATTTTCCCGTCGCTAGACAGCACGTCTTTTACGAGCGATTTTGCCGCGCGAAGATACGCCTGTTCCATAATCTCGTCGCCGCGTACGGGCACGATTTCGTCGCAAACGGCGGAAAAATATCCGCCCTCGTCCACGTTAATTCGTCGGGTCTTGGCGCGATAGAGGCCCTCGCAAGCCACGCGCATAACGCCGCCTGCCAGCTGTGCCGCCGTGCGGATTTTGGCAACGCAACCCGTTTCGTAGAGGTCTTCGGGGGTAATGTCGTCCTTTTCCGTTACTTTTTGCGTGCAAATCAAAACAAGCCTGTCCCCGTTTTGCGTGGCGCGTTCGACGGCTTTGAGCGTCATTTCCCTGCCCACCTCAAAAGAAACGAGGGTCTGCGGAAAGGCGACCTTGCCGCGCAGGGGAATAATAGGCAATAAATTTGTTTTTCCTTTCGTATTGTTTTCCATAATAATATACATACCCGTTTTTAAGGGAGTTCAAACAGAAAGTGAGCGGCAAGGCGCAAAGTGATTATCGCACAAATAAAACGCGGGGCGTTTGCTTGCCCCGCGTGCGTTTTCTTTACTCTTCCGTTTCTTTGTTCTCGTAATACGGCGCATAATAATCGTTGTAGTAGCCGTAGTGTTTGTATCTACCGTACTTGATTTGGCGGGGAGGCGAATAATCGTTGACGACCACGCCCAAAACGTTTGCTTTTGCAAATTTAAGCGTGTTAAGCGCTTTGGCAATATCGTTCACGTGCGAGGCGCGGTGGCGACAAACGACAATCGTTCCGTCCGTTTCGGGGAGCAACGCAAGCGCGTCCGACAACAGCAATACGGGCGGCGTGTCGATTACGATATAATCGTATTCCTTTTTCAGCTCGGCAAGCAAGGATTTGGTAACGTCGCTTTCGAGAAGTTCATAAGGTCTGGGCGAGTGTGAGCCGCAGGGAATGAACGAAAGCTTGTCGCTGTATTGACGCGTAACCTCTGCAAGGCTCGCTTGACCGGAGATGCAATCGACAAGACCGGGCTGTGCTTTTTGTCCGAAATATTTTGCAACTCTGCCTTTACGCACGTCGCCGTCTATGAGCAAGACTTTCACGTTCGATTCGGCAAGCATTAACGCTAAATTCACGGAAACCGTCGTCTTTCCCGCTTCGGGACGACCAGAGGTAACGAGCAGGGTGGTGGCGTTCCCGTCCGTCGTTTTGGGCAAGGATACGCACAGGGAGGCTTTCAAATTTCTAAATGCTTCCGTAACGGCAAAAGGTACGTTTTCCGAAAGCAGATATTCGCGCTTGATTTCAAGCTGTTTTTTCTTTGCCAAGCTCTGCATTATTCCACCTCCTTATTCGAAACGTCCGCTCGGGTAGGTTGCTCTTTTACTGCTTTTTCCGTCTTTTCCACAATCGTGGGGATAACGCCGAGCACGGGCATACCGAGCTGGTTCATGGTGCGTTCAAAGTTACGCAAACGCTTGTCCGAATAGTCAAGGATAACGACCGCCACGCACGCCGCGATAAACGTCAATGCGCCGAGCAAAACGCCGTATTTAACCGCCGTCGTTTTCGTTTCGTCGGGGTTGAGGAGCTTCACGTCGTCAAGACGGGTAATTCTCTGGCAGTTCGTCTTATCATAGCCGTCGGGCTTTATCATGTTTTCAATGATGTAAGCGGGTACTTTCTCCTTGACGCGCTCTAAAAGTACCTTTGCGGAGTTTTCGTTGTTCAGCACGGAAATATCGACGGAAACGAAACTCTTTGCGAGCGTATCCTCCGCGCTTGTGCCCGTAGTGAACGAATAGGTTGTGGACGCGCTGACGAGAGAAATGACGCTTTTATAATTGTCCGTTTCTCTCCAAGCCTCGATAGCACCCTGCTTGTCCTTTGCCACAATCAAAGCGTCGATTTCGTCGGAAATGCCTTTGACGGGGAAACCGTTATTGTCCAGCATCAGCGTTTCGGAAAAGCTTTCCGATTCCAAAAGCTCCACAATGCTGTCCATGACCTGCTTGCCGTATGCGCCGTAAACGCCGTATTGACTGCCTGTTTCAGACGAGGCGTCCTCGCTCTTTGCGGGATTGATATAGAATTTAACGGTTGTGCCGTAGTAGTGCACGTTCCAAGTGGTTATAAAACCAAAAACCCCGCCCGCAATCACACCGATTACGAGCGCGAGAATCAACACAAGTGCCTTTCGGCATAAAATTTTGAAAAGCTCGGACAAAGTAATTTCGTCCCGTACCCCGATTTGCTCTTCCATAAAGCCCCCTTGCAATCTTCATAGTCCTAATGAGTATATACATTATAACACAACAAAACGGAAAAGTAAAGCGTTTTGGGCAAAAGATTTTGTCGATTTATACCTTTTTGGAAAATTTACGGCGCGCGCGGCGCATTTTCGCGGTGTATTTGGAAAAACACAACATTTGAAAAATACAAAACGAAACCTTTGCGACAACGCTTGCTTTTTTTCGCCGTTTGTGCTATAATAATAAACGGACGTTTTGAAAAGCGGACGAGGGAGGCGAACTTATGCAATCGCTCTTGACAACGACGCGCGCCTACCGTTTGCTCGGCGCGGACGAACAACGCGGCGAGCTGTCGCATGCCTATCTGCTCTTATTCGACGACGGGCCGAATTTACGCGTCGCGCTCAAAACGTTTGCAAAGCGGCTATTTGCCTGCGAAAAGGAAGAAACGCAAGCGCAACAACGCGTGAGCAAACTCATAGACGACGAAAATTTTTCCGATTGTCTGTTTTTTCCTGAACCTGGTAAAAAATTCATGGTCGAGGACGCGGAAACCATCAGCGAGGAAAGCCTGTTAAAGCCCGTCGAAGGCGAGAAAAAGCTGTTTGTGGTGGACGGGTTTGATTTTGCAACCCCCGCCGCACAGAACAAGCTTTTGAAACTCTTGGAAGAACCGCCCGAAGGCGTGCTGTTTTTGCTCGGCGCGCGCACGGAATATCCCGTGCTCCCGACCGTGCTCTCCCGCGTGAAAACGTTGGAAATCCCGCCCTTTTCCACAGAGGAAATTAAAGGCGCACTTTTGCGAAATTACGGGGGCAGGTATGAGATGAACGACTACGAGCTGTGCGCGGCGGCGTGCGGCGGTTCGCTCGGTGCGGCACAGGATATGCTCGATAGCGGCAGTTATAAACAACTCGTCGAAAACGCCTTTGCGCTCTGTCTGGCAAAATCCCACGAATTGCCGCAGGCAGTGAAAAAAGTGGGCGATACCAAGCGCAAAAGAGAGTTGTTGTCTTTGCTGCGTATCCTGTTTCGCGACGCACTCTTATACAAAACGGGCACGCTTGCAAAAAACGCAATGCTACAATCGGAGAAAAGCCGTTTGCAGGCAATCGCAAACGGGTATTCCCTCTCCGCGCTCGTCTATGCACAGGAGGCAATTTCGGAGGCGGAAAAGGACGTCGCGTTCAATGCGTATTTTCCACAATGCGTGGAGCTCTTGATTGCCAAAATACAACGAAAAGGAAAGTAAATATATGCAAAAAGTAGTAGGAATTAAATTCAAAAACGGCGGAAAGCTGTATTATTTCGAACCCAAAGAGGGCGAACAGTACACGCGTAATACGCACGTAATCGTGGAAACGACGCGGGGCTTGGAATACGCTTGGGTGGCGCACCCCGAAAAGGAAATCGAGGACAGCGAGCTCGTTTCGCCCTTGAAACCGATAGTGCGGATTGCTACGCAAAAAGACAGAGAAACGTATGCCGAACAGCAGGCAAAACGTCCGCAGTCTATGCGTACTTGCAAGGAAAAGATTATGCAACACGGCTTGGAAATGAAACTCGTGGATTGTGAATACGCGTTCGACGGGAGCAAGATTTCCTTTTATTTCACGAGCGCAAACCGCGTGGATTTTCGCGAGCTCGTCAAGGACCTTGCCAACACCTTTCACACGCGCATTGAGCTCCGTCAGGTAGGCACGCGCGACGAAACGAAATATTTAGGCGGTATCGCGCCTTGCGGCAGGGTATGCTGTTGCGCGGGGAATATGCCCGAATTCAAAAAAGTGAGCGTGCGCATGGCAAAGGCACAGGGTCTGTCCCTCAATCCCGGCAAAATTAGCGGGCTTTGCGGCAGGCTCATGTGTTGTTTGGGCTATGAAATGGAGCATTACACGGAGGCGGCGAAACAATTACCCAAAGTTGGCGCGGAGGTTGGCACGCCCGACGGGAAAGCGACCGTCGTTGCGCTCAATATGCTGAAAATGGACGTGCGCGTCAAGCAAGAGGACGGCGCAGGCGGTTGGATTTATAAGGAATTCCCCGCAAGCGAACTCAAATTCAAAAAACCCGCACAGCCGCAACCCGAGCCCGAAGAGGACGAGGACGCGGACGGCGTGGAAGAATAACGCAAATAAAACGCAGAACAAAACGCGAATATAATTTCCCCTTTATTCTTTTACGCGCTTGACACACGCGCGTAGGGTGTGGTATAATAAGGAAGATAAATAACCCGTAGATAAGGGCGGGTGTTTATAAAAAATTATTTTTACAGGAGATGTTTTATGGAAAACACAACCGCAACCAACAACCTCGTGTTAGATGTCCATGAAGTACCCGCGAAAAAATCGCAATGGGCACTTCTTTCAATCCAACACATCCTCGCAATGTTCGTCGCTTGTATCACCGTACCTCTTTTAGTAGGCACGACGATTCCCGCGACGATTATTTCTGCCGGCGTCGGTACGCTGATTTATATCTTCTTGACGAAGAAAAAATCCCCCGTCGTCCTGTCCAGCTCGTTCGCGTACATAAGCTCTATGATTGTCGCGTTCGGTTTGGACGCTAACCCCACCGACGGCAACACGGGCAACTATCTCGCGCTCGCCATCGGTATGACCCTCGTCGGTCTTGTCTACGTTATCGTCGCGCTCGTCATCAAGAAATTCGGCACGGCTTGGCTGTTCAAGCTCTTGCCTACGATTGTCGTCGGGCCCGTTATTATGGTTATCGGCTTGGGTCTTGCAGGCTCGGCTGTCAACAACCTCGCAAACACGGCGGTAAGCGCGGACAACTATAACCTCGTTTACATTTCTTGCGGACTTGTCGCGCTGTTCGTAACGGCAATCACCGCGCACTACGGCAACAAGACGCTCTCCCTCATTCCGTTCGTAATCGGTATGCTCGCAGGCTACGGCGTCGCGCTCGTTTGGACGGGTATCGGCTATGCGGCGAATTGGGATTATGCAAAAGTAATCGACTTCTCGCCTGTGGTGAACAACTTCACGAATATGGGCGTAACGAGCTTTATCGGCTACGACTGTTTCGGGTTCTTGCAGTGGAACAACGGCACGTTTGAATGGGGTCAAATCCTGACGATTATCTTGGCGTTCGTGCCCGTATCGCTCGTAACGATTTGCGAGCATATCGGCGACCACCTCAATCTCGGCGGCGTTATCCACAAGGACCTTTTGAAAGACCCCGGTCTTGACAGAACGCTTATGGGCGACGGTATCGCAACGGCGGTTTCGGGTGTGCTTTGCGGTTGTGCGAACACGACCTACGGCGAAAACGTCGCGGTTGTCGGCGTTACGAGAGTTGCGTCCGTGTCCGTTATTATCACGGCTTGTATCGCGACGATTGCACTCGGTTTCTTCACGCCGCTTATGGTAGTCGTACAAACGATTCCTGCGTGCGTAACGGGCGGCGTTTCCCTCATTCTCTACGGCTTTATCGCGTCGTCGGGCGTGAAAATGCTCATCAACGAGAAAGTGGATTTCAACGTGAACCGCAACATCTTTATCGCAGCGTCCATCTTGGTTGCAGGTATCGGCGGCTTGACGGTTAAGTTCTCGATTGCAGGTCAACCCGTAACGGTTACCTCGACGGCAGTGGCTATGGTTTTGGGTATCGTGCTCAATATCGTGCTCCGCGAAAAGAAAACGGCGTGCTGTGAATGCGCGGCTTGCAAAGCGGAAGAAACGGCGTCGGAAGACAAAGCGGAATAATCCGAAACGGAATACTCCAAAACAAACCGACAAAAAAACTTAAAAAAATGCAGGCGCGGGCAGTTCTATGCCCGCGCTTTCGTTCATACAATAGAACACAAGCGAAAAAAGAGAGCAAGGAGAAAAAAGTATGAACGAAGAAATCGAATACGCCGAAATGCTGGAAATACCCGTATCTACTGTGAACGTAGTCAAGAAAAAGCGTGGCAGAAAGCGCAAGGAAACGAAAGCCGAGTCGCACGCCGCGCCCAACCTCAAAGAAAGCGTGATTGCGCAGGTCAATGATAAAATGCTTGGCGAGGCGGAACAGGCGGCAGAGATTACCGCCGACGCGTCGCTGTTTGCCGAAAGCGCGAACAGCGGCGGAGAGATTCATTTTGGGGAAATCCCCGAACGCATTGACACCGTACGCCTGTATTCCGCGCGGGAAAATGCATTCCGTAAAGAAATTGCGCTTTCGCAAGACGAATACAACTTTGACAACGAAAATTTTGAAAACGATGCAGGCAGGTATGCGTTGAAACACGAAACGAAATCGGAAAAACGGGTGCGGTTCGTGCTCGGCGCGGAGTTTGCGCTCGCCTGCGCGCTTTGCGGCGCAATCTTTTTAACCAACGTGTTCATGCCAAGTAGCGCAGTCAACACGTTCTTCCGCGCGTTGGGCGGTGGTTCGTCCACGCAGACGGCGGACAATCGCACGTATAACGAGTTCACCCTTTCGGGCGTCGTCAACGATTTTTCCGATACGGAAATCACCGTTTCTCCAACGGGTATCCTGTCGTTTACGGGCGAATGCCACGTGTACCCTGCGGCAGACGGCAAAGTGAGCGCGGTTACGCAAAACGACGACGGCACGTATACGCTGAAAATTTCCCATTCGGACACGTTTACGGGCGTTATCGACGGGTTGGACCATGTGTATTATCAAGAGGGCGAAAAGGTCAAAACGAACGTACCCGTAGGGTATTCGAACGGCGAGGCGGAGGTGCAGGTTACTATGTATTCGGCAGGCACGTTGTTGAACTGTTTTGAGCTGACGGAAGAAAATTGCTTGGCGTGGGTAACGCAAGAATAAAAACGAGGCGGCGAACGGCACTTCGCCGCCCCTTTTCCGAATGGCTCGGCTTGCCGAAATTGCAGCTCCATCCCCTCTTTTGGGCGGTGGGCGTTTGGTACTGTTTTCACGGACAGCTGTTCTTGTTTTTGATGAGCTGTTTGGTCGCGATTGAGCACGAGTGCGCGCATGCGTTTGCGGCGGCAAAGCTCGGCTATAAGCTCAACAAAATCGTGCTGATGCCCTTTGGCGCAGTCATTGACGGGGATTTGGAAGGGATTAGCGCCAAAGACGAAATTTTCGTTGCGCTGTGCGGTCCGCTTTGCAATCTTTGTACCGCCGTGTTTTTCGTGGCTTGGTGGTGGTTGACCCCCACCGTGTACGCGTTCACGGATACGGCGTGCTATGCCTCGCTCGCGATTGCGCTCGTCAATTTATTGCCTGCGTATCCGCTGGACGGCGGCAGAATTTTCAAGGGGCTTTTGCAACGCGCGTTTTCGAGAGGCGAAATCAACGCGGGAAAAGCGGAGCGCCGCGCCGAAACCGTTTGCCGCGCCGTTACGCTCACATTTTCCGTCGGCTTTTTTCTGGCGTTTGCGTTTTGCGGTTGGAAGAACGTATCGTTGCTGTTTTTCGGCGGGTTTTTGCTCGTGGGCGGGAGCGGGAATCGCGAGCGCGCACGGTATACGAAAATCGATTTTTCTGCCAAAAACGCGTTCCGAAAAGGCATTGAGCTCAAACGGGTGGCGGTGCTGGAAACCTGCCAAATCAAGGACGCGTTTTCCTTTCTTTCGCGCGGCAGTTTTCTCGTTTTGGAGGTCTACGACGAGCAAGAACGGCACTTGTTCGATTTACCGCAAAACGAATTGTCCGAATGGTTTGCATGCGCAAAAACGCCTTATGACAGCCTAAAAGCAATAAAAACGGCTAAAAAATAACCAAAATCCTGCAAAAATCCTTGCAAAAAGCGGCGTTGTGTGTTATACTTTAATAGTACGACCCCGCGAGCCGTGAATGGCGCGTCGGAGGCGATTCGCGGGTTAAAAACAACGGGGAGACGACAAACAAATGAAAAAGGAATGGTTTTTCGACAGGTTTTGCGGCAGACAGTTCGCCGCGCTAGTGGAAGACGGCAAACTCGCCGAATTTTCCGTCGAACGGGAAGACTTGGGGAGTATTGTAGGCAATATCTATAAAGGCAGGGTTGTGAACGTGTTATCGGGCATGAACGCCGCCTTTATTTCTTGCGGCTTGCATAAAAATTGCTATCTTTCTATGGAGGAAACGTATACCGACTACACCAAGTACGACGGCACGCTCGTCGAAACCAACGCGAAACCCTTAAAACTCAACGTCGGCGACGAAATTTTGGTGCAGGTTACCATGCCCCCGCGCGG
Source organism: Clostridia bacterium (assembly GCA_017453145.1). Taxonomy (GTDB): domain Bacteria; phylum Bacillota; class Clostridia; order Christensenellales; family Borkfalkiaceae; genus Scatosoma. The sequence goes on along the minus strand of JAFTKT010000002.1, from coordinate 1,355 downwards.
AAACAAGGGTGCAAAGGTAACGACGCACCTTTCTTTTGTGGGGAAAAACTTAATTTATTTGCCCTCGACCGATTTTTTGGGCATTTCCCGTAAAATTACCGACGAAAAACTGCGCGTGAAACTCTTACAGACGGCGGAAAAGATGCGCGGAAGTGCGGACGAGGGGTTTATCGTGCGTACCCAAGCCCCGTTTGCGACGCAAAAACAACTGAAAGCAGAGGCGGCGTATTTGAAAAAGCTCTGCCTACAGACCTTGCAAGCGGCAAAAAACGCCGCCGTCGGCGAGGTGTTATACGAGGACGAGGATTTGCCCGTGCGGATTGTGCGCGACAGTTTCGAGGGCGAGCTTGTCGCGATTCGCGTAGGCGACGAGGAGTTGTATCAAAAACTCAAACGGCTCATTCGTTTGCGCGGCGACGTACCTGAAAAGAAACTGATTAAATACGACGGCGAACGCTCCATGCTCAAAGAATACGGCATCACGCCCCTTGTCTACGAGGCGACGCGTCCGACCGTATCGCTCGATAACGGCGGGTATCTTGTAATCGACCACACGGAGGCATTGACGGCGATTGACGTGAACACGGGCAGCTACGTCGGGAACACGAGCTTGGAAGAAACTGTGTTTGCGGTGAACTTGGAGGCGGCGCGAGAGATTGCGCGGCAGGTGCGTTTGCGCAATATCGGTGGGATTGTCGTGGTGGATTTTATCGATATGACGGACGAAAAGCATAAAGAGGCGATAACGGAAGAACTGCGCGCCGCGCTTGCGCAAGATAAAGCGAAATGCAAGGTGTTGCCTATGAGCGAGCTTTGCTTGACGGAATTCACGAGAAAACGGGTCGGGAGCGAGGCGATGTCCTTTTTAATCAAGCCGTGCGAGCATTGCGGAGGCATGGGCGAAGTGCACGAGGACATTTTCACGCTGATGCGGTTGCGTGCGGCGATTCTCGACTGCTTTGCCGACGGCTACAACGCCGCCGTCGTGGAACTGCACGAGGGGATTATGCATAAAATTTTAAGCGACGGCGTGTTCTCGATTGAAGCGAAAAACCGTTGGAAGAATAAACGGGTGTATTTAATCCCGCATAAGACGTATAAAGAAGAATTTTTCACCGTTCGAGGGGATAATTCTAACGTTCTTCACCTGCCCGACAAAGCGCAAATACTTTATTGATATATCCTACGAAACGCAAATTCGCGGCGCAATACTTTGTTGCGCTGCGTTTTTCTTGCTCGTTTACGTTCGAGTAAACGTCGCGTCGAAAAGCCTCGCGCGCCTCGTCTTGCTTGCGAATTTGCGTTTTAACGGCAATCGATTTTCGGCGCAATACTTTGTTGCGCTGCGTTTTTCT
>JAFTKT010000024.1 GCA_017453145.1 Clostridia bacterium | reverse complement strand
GTCTTTGGGAATATCCACGAGCACGGGGCCCGGTCTGCCCGATTTGGCGATTTTGAACGCCTCGCGGAGCGTGGGCGCTAAATCCTCTATCTGTTTGACAAAGAAATTATGCTTGGTAATGGGCATGGTTACGCCCGTAATGTCAATTTCTTGAAAACTGTCCTTGCCGATTAAGGCGTTGGGCACGTTGCCCGTAATGGCGACGAGGGGAATGGAATCGAGCATTGCCGTTGCAATCCCCGTAACGAGGTTGGTCGCACCCGGACCGCTCGTTGCAATACACACGCCCACTTTACCCGTCGCGCGGGAATACCCGTCCGCCGCGTGCGACGCGCCCTGCTCGTGCGCCGTCAAGACGTGGTTGATTTTGTCCTTGTATTCGTATAATGCGTCATAAATATTAATCACTTGACCGCCGGGATACCCGAATACGTCGGTAACGCCCTGCTCAATCAACGTTTCTACTAAAATTTGCGAACCCTTTAATATCATTGTTTTTCGTACTCCTTTCGTTATAACATTCTGTTGACCGCCGCCACGAGCGCTTTCACCGACGACGTCATAATATCGCTGTGAATACCCACGCCCCAGAAATTTTTACCCTCCGACGAGATGCACACGTAGGACGCCGCCTGCGAGGTGGATTTTTCTTCCAGCGCGTGTTCCACGTAGTTTTCAAGGGTATAATTTTTCCCCGTAACCTTGTGGATAGCGGTATTCACGCAATCGAGTCGTCCGTTGCCCTCCACCTCGACGGTGGTTGCCGCGCCGTTATATTCAATGACGATTTTGCCCTTGATTTTATCGGGCGCAATCTCGCTATACCCTGCCTCCAACACGTTTAGCTTTTCCGTCAAATTGACGAAATCGCGGATAAAGATGTCATACACTTCTTTGGGGGCAAGCTCCTTGTGTGCGTGGTCGGAAATACTCTTGACGTGATAGCCGAACTGCTCGCGCATTTTCGGAGGCAAAACGAGCTTGAACTGCGTTTCGAGGATATATCCGATACCCCCTTTCCCCGATTGCGAATTGATGCGGATAACGTCCGCCTCGTACACTCTGCCCACGTCGGCGGGGTCAAGCGGTAAATAGGGCACGGTCCACGTGTTCACGTTTTTCTCCACGCGGTATTTCATACCCTTTGCAATCGCGTCTTGATGCGAGCCAGAGAACGCCGCAAACACCAGCGCGCCGCTATACGGTTGACGGTCGCTCACTTTCATTCGCGTAACCCGTTCGTATACCGCCGTAACGCTCGGCAAATCGGAGAAATCGAGCTGGGGGTCAACGCCCTGTGAATACATGTTCAACGCAAGCGTTACAATATCGACGTTGCCCGTACGCTCGCCGTTGCCAAATAGCGTACCCTCTATTCTGTCGCCGCCTGCGAGCAAGCCCATTTCGCTGTCCGCGACCGCACAGCCTCTGTCGTTGTGAGGGTGCAGGGAAATAATCACGTTTTCGCGGTTTTTGAGGTTTTTGCACATATACTCTACTTGGTTGGCGTACACGTGCGGCATGGAATGGGAAACGGTTACGGGCAGATTAATAATCGCCTTGTCCTCCGTTGTAGGTTGCCAAATATCGAGCACCGCGTTGCAAATTTCCGCTGCAAATTCAGGCTCTGTGCCCGTAAAGCTTTCGGGAGAGTATTCGAACGTAATTTTCCCCTCCGCCTTTTCACGATACTGCTTGCAAAGCTTTGCGCCGAACACGGCAATATCGATAATCTCTTGCTTTTCGCGCTTGAACACCTGCTCGCGCTGTGCAACCGACGTCGAATTGTATAAATGCACAATCGCGTGCTTTGCGCCCTTGATTGCCTCGAACGTCTTGGCGATAATATGCTCGCGGGACTGCGTCAAAACTTGAATGGTTACGTCGTCGGGAATGAGGTTCTGTTCAATAATCGTACGGCAGAACTCGTATTCCGTTTCGCTCGCGGCGGGAAACCCGACTTCGATTTCCTTGAAACCGAGCTTGCAAAGGAGCTTGAAAAATTCAAGCTTTTCTTCAAGGCTCATCGGAATAATCAAGGCTTGGTTGCCGTCGCGAAGGTCGACGCTACACCAAATCGGCGGCTTTTCAATCGCCGACTTTTTCACCCAGTCCATTGTAACGCCCTGCGGCTCGAAATATTGTTTTACGTACTTTTGATTGTTTTTCATATGGTTTCCTTTTTGGTGAATTGAATTGTGTTCCAATTCGTGAATTGTTCCTGTCGAAACGTGAATTGAAAACCTAACGGTTTTCGTGAATTGCAACGCTCTTCGTTGCATTGTGGCTATTATTCCTTAACGCGTTGCGTGCAACGCATTTCACGCGAGCTTGGCTCGCATTTCATTGAGCGTGAGCGAAAATTCACGCGACGCAGTTCGCAATTCATCGTTATAATAAAAATCTCTTTCACGCGCTTAAAAACGCTTGAAAGAGACGAAGATGATTTTTTACTCCGCGTTACCACTCTATTTGACGGCTTGCGCCGCCCACTCGTGTCTTTGGAAAAGACTTTCCCGATAACGGAGGAAATCCGTCCGAATCTACTTGGCGTTTTTCATTGCCGTTCTGTCGGAGGCTCGGGGAGGAGTTATGTTCCGCAGTCGCTATCGGCTCGCACCCAACGCCGACTCTCTGCACAAACGATGATGCGGATTTTGTTCCCGTCATTGCCTTTCTATTTTATTCACGTATATATATTGTATAACACTTTTGAGATTTTGTCAAGTACCCTCTGCCCTGTTTTTCAAGGTTTTTTCAAGAAATTTCAGGAAATTTTATAAATCCACCCGAACGTATCCTCGACTTTGCCCCATTGTATGCCCGTGAGCGTGTCGTAGAGCTGTCCCGTAACCTCGCCGATTTTGCCGCCGCCGACGGTATATTCCTTGTCGCCGTAGGCAAGCGTACCGATAGGCGAAACGACCGCCGCCGTGCCGCAACCCCATGCCTCTTTGAGCTCGCCGCTCTCCAACGCCGCTACAAGCTCGTCGACGGACAGCAATCTCTCGCTTACTTTATATCCGAGCGATTGCAACACCTCGATACAGCTCTTGCGCGTGATACCCGGCAAAATCGAGCCCGTGAGCATAGGCGTTACGATTTCGTCGCCGATTTTGAACATTACGTTCATAGCACCGACCTCTTCGATATACTTCCGTTCCACGCCGTCCAGCCAAAGAACCTGCGAATAGCCCTTTTTCGCCGCGCGCTCGCCCGCACGCGTGCTCGCCGCGTAGTTGCCGCCGCATTTTGCATAGCCCGTGCCGCCGCGAACAGTACGCACGTCCTCGCTTTCAATCATAATCTTGACGGGGTTAATCCCCTCCGCGTAATAACTGCCGCTCGGCGAGGCAATCAACATGAACGTCGCGCGTTTGACCGCGTGCACGCCCAAGCTTTCGTCGTTGCCGAACGTGAACGGACGCAGATACAGGGACGTGCCGAACGACTTGGGCACGAACCGCTCTTCCAACCGCACGAACGTTTCCAAGATTTGGAGCATATCCTCTTCGGGGATTTCGGGCAGGCTCATTCTCTCCGCCGACCTGTTCATACGGCGTATGTTTTCCATAGGTCTGAACAGTTGCACGCCGCCGTCTGCTCTACGATAAGCTTTTAAGCCCTCGAAAATTTCCGCGCCGTAGTGCAACACGGTCGACGCAGGGTGCAAGGAAATGCGCCCGAACGGCACAATGCGCGCGTCGAACCAGCCCCGCCCCTCTTCATAATCCATGATGAACATGTGGTCGGTAAATACCTTGCCGAAACCGAGCTTTGCCTCTTCGGGCATTTCACTCGGTTTCGTCGTTTTCGTAACCTTGATTTCCATATTTTTACCTCCATTCAAAAAACGAATAAAGAAAACTGCTAAAATTTGATTACTTCATAATATAGCACACTCAAAAAGGAAAGTCAACGTTTTTACGGGGGTATTTCCGAACTTTTATGAAATTTTTTGCGGCTCGACCTCTTCCACTTGCAAATCGGCGACAAACGCCTCGTTCTGTTCGGGATAAGCGGACAGCATCGGCGCAACGTTCAAGCCCTTTTTGCGGTCGAAATAGTTTTGCGTAATCTTGACGACCAAACCGCTCATAATCACAAGCCCGACAAGGTTGGGAAGTGCCATAAGTCCGTTGCAAGTGTCGGAAATTGCCCAAGCCAGCTCGCCGTCAATCACCGCCGACACGATTACGAGCAATACGTAGGCGACTTTGAACGCCGTCGTTGCGATTTTTCTGCCCTTGTCGCCCGTTTTACGGAACAAGAAATCAATGGATTTTTCGCCGTAATACGACCAAGCGAGAATGGTAGTAAAGGCAAACAGAGGAATAATCGCCGAATATACGACAGTACCCACCACGCCGAAAATGCTTTCAAATGCACGCATGGATACGACGGTATCGGCAACGCCGCCGCCATAGAGCAGCGCCTCGTTATCGCCGAAAGATACGAGCACGACGAGCGCCGTCAACGTACAGACAATAAAGGTATCGAAAAACACCTCGAAAATCCCCCAAAGACCTTGCTTAACGGGTTCGCGGGTAGCCGACGCGCTGTGTGCGATTACGGACGAACCGAGCCCTGCCTCGTTGGAGAACACGCCGCGTGCAAGACCCTTTTGAATGATTTGCGCGAACACGTAGCCGCCTGCGCCTGCCGCCGCCGATTGGAAACTGAAAATGTTGCCGAAAATGAGCGCGAACGCTGAACCGATTGCCGCGATATTTGCAAAAACGATTACGAGCGCCATTAAGATAAAGAGCAAGGACATAAACGGCACGAGAATCGCCGCTACTCTACCGATACTCTTTATCCCGCCGAGTACGATTAAACCGAGCACAATCGCCACGACCACACCCACGACAAGTCCGATGATTTTCTTATCCCCGACAACGACCTCTTGGAACGTCGCGGAAATTTTATTCGTCTGCACACCGCTCATACCGATTGCCGCGAACGTACAGAACACCGCCGCAAGCACCGCAAGGATTTTTCCGAGTGTTTTGAGAAAGCTACCCGCTTTACCGCTTGCGTTCATCGCGATACCCTCCGACAAATAATACGCAGGACCGCCCGAAAAATCGCCGTTTTGTTCCTTTTTACGGAAGAACATACCGAGCACGTTTTCAGCGTAGTTGGTAACCATACCAAAGAACGCGGATACCCACATCCAGAAAACCGCACCGGGACCGCCCGACATAATCGCAGAGGTTACGCCGACGATATTACCCGTGCCGACGGTGCCGGAAATCGCGGTGGCAAACGCCTCGAACGGGGACACGGAATTTTCTTTGTCCTCTAAACCATTGACCCGCTTTTTACCTATACTTTTGACGGTCGGGATAATCGTTTCGCCCCAGCTCGTGCCGAACTTGCGCACTTGCAGAGCTTTGGTTCGAATAGTCAGCAGGATACCCGTGCCTAAAATCATAACTATCATAGGCAGACCCCACACCACGCTGTTGATTGCGGAATTGACAGATTCCACGATTGCAAAAAATTGTTCCATAAAGAAACCTCCTGTAAAAAAATTTAACGGATTTGAACGCAAACGCAGTCCACTCCGTTAAAGAAAAGTCTAAAAATATAACAAAACGCCCTCACACGAGAGGTTTTGAAGCATTCTCTGTCCTTTTGCCTGAGAGATTGACGGTGAAAACCGTTTTGCCCCTTCGGCACTCGCGCAAGGCGAGCTTCTCCGGAGTGCTATCCGATTACAGTCCCAATCTCGCGATTACCTGAGAGCTTTACTCCTTCGGTCGGACGAATACGTCCATCTTCTGCAATCTTCGTATAGCGCGCTTACTATGAAATTGTCTATATTCTATCACACCGTGCGAATTTTGTCAACGGTTTTAACGGGTTTTTCACAAATTTTTATCTACAAAACGATAGCTTTTTTTTACCAATTATGTTATAATATATTAATGAAGAAACGGCGGTGGCGAATATGCTGAAAATTCTATGGATAAAATGCAAAGAGGCGGCGGTGAGCGTATTTCCCGTTGCCATTATCGTTTTGCTTTTGAACTGTACGCCTATCGTCAATTTCTCCTTGACGGAAACGCTGGTGTTCGCGTGCGCGGCAATCGCGCTCGTTTTCGGTATGGCGCTTTTTAATCTCGGCGCAGACATGGCTATGACGCCTATGGGCGAACAGGTGGGCTCGGGCTTGCCTAAATCGGGCAAATTCAAACTCCTGCTGATTGTCTGTTTCGTGATGGGACTGGGCGTAACCGTTGCCGAACCCGACCTTTCCGTGCTCGCCTCGCAGGTGAAAGAAGTAATCGACGGCGGCACGCTCATTTTCACCATCGGAATCGGCGTAGGGTTATTCCTCGTCCTGTCCGTGCTGCGCGTGGTGTTCCGATTGAGCCTCGCGCACCTGATGACGTTTTTCTATTTGTTGCTGTTTGCCATCGCGGCATTGATTATTGAAAGCGGCAACGCGAGCTTTTTACCGCTTGCGTTCGATTCGGGCGGCGTTACCACAGGACCGATTACCGTGCCGTTTATTATGTCGCTCGGCGCAGGCGTTGCCGCCGCGCTCGGCGATAAGCACGACAGAGAAAGCAGTTTCGGTTTTATCGCGCTCTGTTCCATAGGTCCTATCCTTGCCGTTGCTTTTTTGGGCTTGTTTTCAAGCGGCGAAGTGTCCTACGTACTCCCCGACTACTCGGTGGAAAACGGGTTGGGGCTTGCGCTACTTGATAAAATTTTACATACGGGCAAAGAGGTGCTGATTGCGCTGTTGCCTATCGTTGCATTTTTCTTTATTCTGCAATTCCTCATTCTGAAATTACCGAAAAAACGTCTTTTGCAAATCGTGGTGGGCATTTTCTACACCTTTTTCGGGCTCGTCATCTTCCTTGCGGCGGTGGCAATCGGGTTTATGCCGATAGGCTATGAAATGGGCGCGCAGCTTGCGGCAGGCTCGCCCGCGCTCCTCGTCGGATTCGCGTTCGTGCTCGGTCTGACCGTCGTTTTGGCAGAGCCCGCCATTCACGTTTTGAATAAGCAAGTCGAAACGGTTACGGGCGGTGCGGTGAGCAAACGTTCTATGCTGATTGCCCTCTCGCTCGGCGTCGGCGCGGCAATCGCCCTGTCCGTCGTGCGCGTAATTTTCGATTTCAGTATTTTATATTATCTGATACCCGGCTATTTCCTGTCGTTGGGGCTTTCGTTCTTCGTACCCAAGCTGTACACGGCAATCGCGTTCGACTCGGGCGGCGTGGCGAGCGGTCCGCTCACGTCCAGCTTTATTCTGCCCTTCCTTATCGGCGTATGCGCGGTCTTGCAAGGCGAAAGTAAAATTCTGCTCGACGCGTTCGGGCTCGTGTCTATGGTCGCTATGACCCCGCTCATTTCCATTCAACTGCTCGGGTTTAGAGCGGTGGCGGATAAAAAACTCCGCGAACATATCGCGATGCGGCGTATTTTGGGCGCGGACGACAAACAGATTATTCAATTTATGTAAAGCGAGGTGGCGTGATGGCGAGAAAAAACAATCAATCGAACGTCAAAAAGCTCAAACTGATTGTGAGCGTCGTGAACCGAAAAAAGACGGAGTTTTTCTTGGATTTTTTAAGCGGGTTTGAAATCAATTTCCAAACGAGCGTTTTGGCGCAGGGCACGGCGCGTTCGGACACCTTGCATCTGTTGGGCTTGGAGGACACGGACAGGAGCGTGATTTTCAGCGTCGTGAAAGAAGAAAAAGCGGAAGAGGCGTTGCGTGGCTTGGAGGAGAAATTCCAAACCCTGCGCGGCGGGAACGGTATCGCGTTTACCGTGCCGCTTACGTCGGTTATCGGCGTGGCTATCTATCAATTTTTGAGCAATAACAGAGCGTTTGTTTCGGAGGAGAAATGACTATGAAAAATCAATTTACGCACGAGGCTATCTTCTGCATCGTCAACAGCGGCTATTCGGAGGCGGTGATGGACGCCGCGAAAAAAGGCGGTGCGCGCGGCGGTACGGTCATCAACGCGCGCGGCACGGCAGGGAAAGAGGCGGAAAAGTTTTTTGGGCTTTCCGTGCAAGAAGAAAAAGAAATCGTGATGATTCTTGCCTCCGCTGAATGTAAAAACTCCATTTTAGAGCATCTCTACGAAGAAGTCGGCTTGAATACCGCAGGGCAAGGCATAGCCTTTGCGTTGCCCGTAGACGCCGTCGTGGGGCTTACAGTGCAACAGCAATAATCCTATTGCTGTTGCACTAACTATATTTGCCTATCGGCAAGTGATATTGCTAACGCAGTGTTATTTTGCTCCGCAAAGTTTTATTCGCCTGCGGCGAGTTGTGGCAAATATAATATACCTTTGACTGTAAGTCAAAATATAACTTTTAGACTTGTTCTAAAAATATAACTGTTTGCAACGCAAACAATATAACTTTACTTGAAATTAACTTTGTGGTATTAAGAAAGATGTTAATTTCCTCTTGTAAAACATTAAAAAATAAAGGCTAACGAAATTTTCCGTTAGCCTTTATTGTCATCTTTTCGAAAATCTGCACCCGCAAAAATCTTGGCGGTATAGCCCGTATTCCTTCGAAAGCTCGCTCGAACGGCGATAGCCGTTTTGTTTTTTGAAATCGCTCACAAGATAACTCACGCCATACCTGCCCCCGACCTTTTCTCCAATTTCGTTCAGCCATTCGGCATTTTTATAAGGGCTTAATGTGAGCGTTGTGGCAAAAAATGCAAACCCGTTCGCCTTTGCAAGCCGTGCCGTTTTCTCCAAACGAAGCTCATAACAAAGATAACAGCGTTTGCCGCGCTCGGGCTCGGTTTCCAGCCCCTTTGCCATTTCCTCGAACGCCTGCGGCTCGTGTTCGCAGTCCAAAATCTTCGCCCAACCCGTTTCCTCTAAAAAACGTATTTGCTCGGCTTTGCGTTTTTCATATTCTTCTCTGTCGTCGATATTCGGGTTATAATAGAGAACGGTTACGTCAAAAACGTCTTTGAGCCGTTCCAAGCACGCGGAAGAACAGGGCGCGCAACAGCTATGCAAAAGCAAGCGCGTACCCTTTTTGATTGTCGCAAGCGCGGCTGTCATTTCCTTGTCGTAGTTTCGTTTCATATTCCTATTATACCGCCCGTTTTGGGTTTTGTCAACAAAACCGCCGCCAAGCAGTTGACAAATTTTGAAAAAATGCTATAATGAAAGGCAAGAGGTTCGCAAAATGTTCGATTACACCATGACTGCCCTGCAAAAAATTAAAAACGATTTTTTGAAAATTATTTTCGCGTGCAACGTATTTATTCAAGTGCTGTACGTGGCGTATTTGATTGTCGCCCTTTGCGTGGGTGCAGGCAACGCGGTCGTCAACGGGATTTTGCTTGGGCTGTCTTCCCTCTATCTCGGTTTTTATCTCGTGATGAATTTCAGGGAAAGTCGGGGCGCAAAGCAAACGAAAAAAATCGTTGAGCTTATTTATAAATGGTCTAAACGGTTGATTAAGGTGTACACGCTCGCGGCGGCTATCTACGCGATTATTCTCACGGAGGGCAACGCCAACCATTTCACCGTGCTTATCACGGCGTTTATGCTCGTTGGGTTCGTACTCCAAATTTTGCTCGAAATCGTGTACAGGCTCGTCGTGTCGCGGCTTACGCTTTTAATCGAGGGTATCAAAGCAGACGTCGCGCCCGTTACCAAAACGGTCAACTTTTTCAAAAAGCTCAAAGGCGACGAAATCGAAGCAGAACCTGAAAAGAGCAAGCAACGGGAATGGCTGGATAAAAAGGTCGTCGTCTACCGCGCCGCGCGTGCGGAGGAAAAGGCGGCGAAAAAGCTTGCCTTGAAAGAGAAAAAAGCCGCACAAAAACGGGCGAAACAGGAAGAAAAGCAACAAGCAAAACAAGCGAAAAAGGAACGCAAAAACTAATGGGTGCATTTTTCAAAAAATTCGGCGAGCTGAACGGCAACGGCTTGAAATTTCTCGCGGCGGCGTTTATGCTCGTCGACCATATCGGGTATATGTTCTTTCCGCAGGTACAAATCCTGCGCATTATCGGCAGACTGTCCTTTCCCCTGTTCGCGTTCGCGCTGTCGGAGGGGTGCAGATACACCAAAAACAAACTTCGGCATTTCTTGCTCATTTTCGGGCTTGCCGCGCTTTGTCAAATCGTCTATTATTTCTTCGATAACGGCAATTTATATATGTCCGTGCTCGTAACCTTTTCCCTGTCCGTTTTGACAATCTACGCGTTGCAGTTTTGCAAACAATCGCTCTGCGACGAGCGCGCGGACGGACTGGACAAAGGGCTAGCCGTAACGCTGTTTGCGGCGACGATTTTATGCGACTACGCGCTTTGTCAGGTGTTTGTCATCGATTACGGATTTTGGGGGATAATGTTGCCCGTGTTTGCGAGCCTTTTCGATTTTCGCGGCATACCTGCCCCCAAGCTTTTGAAAAAATTAGACGATTTACTCCTGCGCGTGGGCGCGCTTGCCGTCGGCATTATCCTGCTCGCCCTCTCGTTCGGTGGGATTGAATACTACGCCGTTTTTGCGCTCCCGATTTTAGCGTTATATAACGGCGAGAAAGGGAAATGGAATACCAAATATTTCTTCTATATCTTCTATCCCGCGCATCTTGTGATTTTACAAGGTATACTCATGTTGTTATAACCGTTCTAAACGTTCTAAACGAACCCCGCCCGTTGCAAACGCAACGGGCGGTTGTTTTTTATTCTTCTTTTTTCGTTTTTGCGGACGGGCAGGACGAACAGCTACTGCAATCACAGCCGCAACCACAGCCCTTGCTTTTGCCTGTTTTTTTACGCCAAAATCTTATCGCGAAAAACGAACCGACAATCACGCACGCACCAACGAGCACGACTACATCTACCCAAGTCATACCGCCGCTCCTTTTTCCCGCGCCGACTTTTTGTCGGCGCGTCGATTATACAAGGCTATGAGCGTTGCCACGACTGCCGCGAGAACCGCCCAGATAAACGCCGTCCACCACCAAGTCCCGATTGTGTACACCGCCATAGAGGCAATATACGACGCGGTAATCCAGAACAACAACGTCCAACGGAACGTGCCTTTGCGGAGCTCGGCTTTCGCCGTCGCCACCGCCGCAAAGCAAGGCACGGTCGTCATATTGAATACGATAAAGGAGAGCAGTGCAGGCACGGTAGCACCCGTTGCGGAAATCATAGCGACTGCCTCCAAAATCCCCTCTTCACTACCCTCGCCGCCGCCGAGCAGGGCAAGGAGCTGTGTCATCAGTTCAGGATTACTTTCCAAACCGCTAAACGCGCCGCTACCTGCCGCCGTCAACAGTGCGCAAGCAAGCGAGAAGAAGGTCGCAATCACGTTTTCTTTGGCGAT
>JAFTKT010000023.1 GCA_017453145.1 Clostridia bacterium | reverse complement strand
GAGGGGAAAATTTCTTCGTCGCAATCTAAATACCAGCTCATTCGTTTTCCCCTTTCGTGCCGCTTTCCGTGCGACGGTATTTAATGTTCGGATATTTAATACGGTGATGGTATACGCCCGTGAGCGCGTTGACGAGGGCGTAACGGATTTTGGTGAGGTCGGCGAGCGTTATATCGCATTCCGCAAACTGCTCCAAATCCATGCGTTCTTCAATGACGGCGCGGATAGGCTTTTCCGCCTCTTCGGGCGAGCGTGCGCCTGCCGCGCGTACCGCCGCCTCCGCCGCGTCGCAAATCATAATGATTGCCGCGATTTTCGTTTGGGGTTTAGGTCCCATATACGAGAAATCCTCGATATTCAGCTCCCCGTCCGTCATCTTCAAGGCTTTTGCGTAGAAATAACGAATGGGCATTGTGCCGTGATGCTGAATGGCGACGTCCGCGAAAAATTCAGGCAGACGGTGATTGCGAATAAGATTGTAGCCGTCTTTGGCGTGTGAGCGTATAATGTCCGCCGAAAGCTCGGGCGTGAGCTCGTCGTGTAAATTATAATCCCCTTGATTTTCCGTGAAATGCTCGGGATAATGCAATTTCCCGACGTCGTGATAGAGTGCCGCCGCACGGGCATAGTCGACGTTTTCTCCGATTGCCGCCGCGCTCGCCTCCGCGAGCTGCGCCACCATCATGGAATGGTTATACGTGCCGGGCGCTTCGTCTTTGAGTTTTTTCAGGATTTTTGCGTCCGAGCTCGTAAGCTCCCGTAAACGGAACGCCGTCAGGCAATTAAACGCGTTTTCGCAGATAGGTAGCACGGCAAGGAAGATAACGGCGGACATCACGCCCCCGAACAAGCCGTAGCCCATTTGCATAAAAATCCCCGTCCAGCCTACGGGCACGTTCGTTTGCGCGAGCGTTTCTGCGGGCGCGATAAATTGCGTGATTTCGAGCATCAAAATAATCAAATCGATAGGGATTACGATATAAATACCGATTTTAACGACGCTCATGCGCGTCTTGCAGTTTTCCGCCAAGAAAATGGCGAACATGCCCGCCGAGAAGGAAATTACGAGCGAGGAATAACACTCTTTCATCGTTACTTCGGGCACGGCGAACGTGTCGATGACGAACACGAGCATGGCACAAATTACGTTGAGGAAAATCGCCTCGCGACGTCCGATGAGCACGAACACGAGCAGTGCGACAAGCGCAACGGGACGGGCGTAGATAGCGAGCTTGTAGCCGATAAAACAGGAGAATACGAGGTAAATATCCAAAATGATAAAGGTGAGCGCGATATTCTTCCCGCTTTCGAGCATTTCTCGGTTTTCAAAAAAGAAATACAAATACGTGATTATGAACAGCAACAGCGTGCAGAAAATGGCGTAGAGATAGTTCGCGCCGTTTCTGCTCATAAATTCTCCTAAAATCGACCACTTGTCCGAAAACAGTAACACTGCCGCAATGCCTATATATAACAGGAAATGCAACAGATACAGGAACGCGCTTTTAACCGAGTCCCCCTTCGTCCACGTTTTTCCGAATTGTTTCGTCATCTTCCGTTTCACTCCTTGCGCGGTGTTTTCCGCGCCGCTTTTTCTTCCGTTTCTTGGCTCTTTTCCTTTTCCGCCGCCTGTTCATACGCCCGCACAATCCGCATCACGAGCGGGTGGCGAACCACGTCTTTTGCCGTGAGGCGGCAAACGCTTATCCCCTCCACGCCGCCGAGCACTTTCGTCGCGTGTAAAAGTCCGCTTTCCTTGCCGTCTAAATCGATTTGGGTGATGTCGCCCGTAACTACCGTTTTACTGCCCTCGCCCATGCGCGTTAGGAACATTTTCATCTGCTCGCGTGTGGTGTTTTGCGCTTCGTCTAAAATGATAAACGCGTTCGACAGCGTTCTGCCGCGCATGTATGCTAAGGGTGCAACCTCTATCGCGCCCCGTTCCATGAGCTTGGCATACGTTTCTAATCCTAACATTTCCTGCAACGCGTCGTAGAGCGGGCGAAGATACGGGTCTACCTTTTCCTGTAAATCGCCGGGCAGAAATCCGAGCTTTTCGCCTGCCTCCACCGCAGGGCGCGTCAGAACGATTTTTTCCACTTGCTTACTCTTGAACGCCGCCACCGCCAAGCATACGGCAAGATACGTCTTGCCCGTGCCCGCAGGTCCGACGCCGAACGTTACCGAATTTTTCTTAATCGCCTCGACGTACTGTTTTTGTCCAAGCGTTTTGCACTTGATTTGTTTGCCGCGTGCGGTAACCGCAACCACGCCCTCGCCAAGCGAGGAGATTTGCTCCTCCTTGCCCTCTTTGGCAAGCTCGATACAATAGAGCAGTCGGCTTTCCCCGATTTCCTCGCCCGCGTCCACGACCGTAAGCAACGCCCTAATCGCACGCACCGCCGTCGAAACCTGTTCGCTCGCGCCGCTAAAACGTATTTTCACGCCCTCGACGTAGGCGTCTACGCCGAGCGCACGGGTGAGAAAATTCAAGTTTTCGTCAAACGCGCCGAGCAAGCCCGAAAGCCTGTCCAAAGATTTCGCATCGACCGTTTCCGTACGTTTTGCGTTTCCCGTTTTTTCCGTTTGTTCCGTTTTGTCCGACATACCGCTCCTTACACAATACGCTTAAAAATTCATTCGTTCTATCGCCGTGTATTCCAGACGTACGAAGAACCCGTTTTCCCGTTTTTCAATGCGTTTACCCGTCAAGCGCACGTCCTTTGAACGTCCGATTTCCAAATACGCGCTTGCAAACGCCTCTTCCTCGTTTTGGACGGCAAGCTCCGCCTCGTATACGCACGCGATACTTGCGCGCGCGATAGGTTCGACCCTCTTTTTCTCCCCGCTTTGTGTTTCGAAAAAGTCCGAAACGAGCGTTTCGCCGAGCGCGACGGGTTCACCGACCTGTTTACACGCCGTCCCGCGCAATACGACGAGGGAGAGCAGCGTGCCTGTGTGCGTGGCTGTCATTGCGCCCTTTTGCGGCGCGTGCTCCAAAAACGGGGAAAGCCGCACTTCCACTACCGCGTATAAACCCTCTTTTTTCACCGAGCAATATTCCACTCCTTTCTGCGAAAGGAGTTCGGCACAGATTAAGTCGACGTTTTGACTTTGGTATTTGGAAAAGGGTTTAATGCCGTTCTTCTCCAACGCCGCGACCGCCTCGCGCGCGTAGATTTCCGAGCCTTTGAACCGTACGCCGAGCACCAGCCCGTCCGCAAAGACGGTGAGCGCGCAAAAGAGCAACGCGCCAAGCAAAAACCCCGTGCGCTTTTTGAGGGTTTCCAAAGCGCGAAACGCACCGACTGCGCCGCGTTTTGTGAGCGTATACGCTTTGCGCCCGTTACTATTATAACACGGATTTGAAAAAATTGCAAAGGCTTTTTCGAGGTCTTTTTTCTTTACACTTAAAAGTATTTGATTTTTTTTGACTTTTTTTGCGTTATAAACGCCAATTTGTGCGTTTTTGAGCCGAATGAGCGCCCGTTCGGGCATAATCCCCTCAATCAATAATCGGATTTTGACGCGCTCGCCGAAAAATTCTCCCACGCGCCCCATGCTATTTCGCCTCCGCGTGCTCGCCCAGCCGCACGCAACGGATAGTGCCGAGTAGGCGCAAATCCCCGTCGCAATATTTCCCAATCGAAAGCCCCGTGCCCTCTACCGTCAGCACGCCGCTTGGAAAATATAAAACGATTCTTTCAGGCGTAAAATCCCCCACCGTTTTCACGCCCTCGAAATATCCGCCGCCGCCCACGATTTGCGTAAATCTTGCCGTGCCCAGCGTTTCGCCCTTGAATATCTCGTCGAATAACCTCACGCGCCGCACCTCCACGCATTACTATATGCGCAAAAGCGGTTTGTTTATGCCAAACCCGCGCGGTGGGTTGGACACACCTCAAATCCGTTCACGGATTTATCCGAACTGCCCGTTATAAAGCTCGGCATACGCGCCGCCCTTTGCAAGCAATTCCGCGTGCGTGCCCTGCTCCACTACACGCCCCTTTTCCATGACCAAAATTACGTCGGCATTCACAATCGTCGAAAGCCTGTGCGCGACGATAAACGTCGTTCTGCCCTGCATCAGATACTCGAACGCGTCGCTAATTTTGCGCTCGGTGCGCGTATCAATCGAGGACGTCGCCTCGTCTAAAATGAGCATGGGCGGGAGCGCGAGCATAATCCGCGCGATACATAAGAGCTGTCTTTGCCCCTCCGAAAGCATACCGCTTTCCGCGAGCAAGGTGTCGTAGCCCTTTTCCAAGCGTTTGATAAAACCGTGCGCATGCGCCGCTTTCGCCGCCGCGTACATTTCCTCGTCCGTCGCGTCCTCTCTGCCGAGCTTGATATTCTCGCGCACCGTGCCGTATTTCAGCCACGTTTCCTGCAAGACCATGCCGTAGTTTTTGCGGAGCGAGCGCCGCGTGATTTGCCGCACGTCCACACCGTCAACGCATACCTGCCCCCCGTCTACGTCATAAAAACGCATCAAAAGATTGATGAGGGTCGTCTTGCCCGAGCCCGTCTTGCCTACGATTGCCACACGTTTGCCGCAAGACACCGACAAGGAGAAGTCCTCCATGAGTTTTTGCGCGGGAGTATAGGAAAAGCGTACGTTATCCAGCGAAACGTTTCCGTTTGCATTGCCGAGCGCAGGTAAAAGCGTATCGCTCGCCTCTTCCTGTTCGTCGATAAACTCGAAGATACGCGCCGCGCAAACGAACGCGCCTTTGAGCTCGGCAACGACGCCCGAAATCTCGTTGAACGGTTTGGTGTACTGATTCGAATAGGACAAAAATTTCGTCAAGCCGCCGACGGTAAACGCGCCTCGTGCGACGTCTAACGCGCCGATTAACGCAACGGCGACGTAGACGAGGTTGTTGATAAAACGGGTGGAGGGATTGACGAGAGAGGAATAGAACGTGGCGTTTAACGAGGCTTTCTCTAAACGTGCGTTCAGCCGTTCGAACGTTTCCTCGTTCTCCCGTTCGTGGGCGAACGCTTTGGTCGTTTTCAGTCCCGAAATCGCCTCCTCCGCAAACGCCGTCTGTTCGCCGCGCGCCTGCGTTTGTTCGACGAAGAATTTATGCGTGTGGCTCGCCACGAACCTTGCCACGAGCAAGGACAGCGGCGTGAGCGCAATAACCGCAACCCCGATTTTTATATTCGTCAAGAGCATAAACGCAAGCGTACCTAAAATCGTGAGCGCGCCCGTGAAAAACTGCGTAAAGCCCATGAGCAGACCTTCGGAGAATTGGTCTGCGTCCGCTACCACGCGGCTGACAATATCCCCGTGTGCATGTGAATCGATATATTTCAAAGGCAACGCGCCGATTTTGGCAAAGGCGTCTTTGCGTAAATCTCGCACAACGTTACAGGAAATACGGTTGTTGCAAAGGGAGGCAAGCCAACCCGCCACCGCCGCAACGCCCGTCGCCACCGCCACCGACAGGAATTGTATAAATAAACCGTTGAAATCGACGTTCCCCTCCACGATACAATCGATTGCGTCGCCGAAAAATACGGGAATAAACAAGGTCGCCGCCACCGAAAACAGGGAGCAAAGAACCGAACCGACGAGGGAAAAGGGATATTTCCCTACGTAGGACAGCACGCGGGAAAGAGTGGTGCGTTTGTTGGTAGCTTTTTTCATGCCCGTGCCCCTCCTTTGCCGTCCTGATATTGCGAAAAATAAATTTCGCGGTAAACCTCGCACGATTGCATCAATTCCTCGTGCGTGCCGATACCCGCCGTTTTACCGTCGTCGAGCGTTACGATAATATGCGCGTTGCGCACGGACGAGGCGCGTTGGGATACGATAAACGTCGTCGTGTCAAGAGTTGCCAGCGCCGCGCGGAGCGCGGCGTCCGTCGCGTAGTCGAGTGCGGACGAGGAATCGTCGAGGATTAAGATTTCCGGCTCGCGCACGAGCGCGCGAGCAACCGTCAGGCGTTGTTTTTGTCCGCCTGAAAAGTTTTTGCCGCCCTGTTCCACAGGCGCGTCCAACCCGCCCTTTTCCTGCACGAACTCCGCCGCTTGGGCACGCTGTAAAGCAAGCCACAGCTCGTCGTCCGTCGCGGTCTTTTTGCCCCAAAGCAGATTTTCACGCACCGTGCCCTTGAACAACACCGCCTTTTGCGGCACGATTGCGACCTTTTCCCGTAAGTAATCCTGCAACTCCCTGTCCTGCACGTTTACGCCGTCAACGCATACCTGCCCCTCGCTAACGTCGTAGAAATGGGGAATTAGATTGACGAGCGAGCTCTTTCCCGCGCCCGTGCCGCCGATAATCCCGACCGTCTGTCCGCGCGACACCGCAAAGGATACGTTTTCAAGCGCGGGCTCTGCGCCGTCCGTGTAGCGCAAGGATACGTTGTCAAAACGTATGAACGCGCCGCTCGGCTCTTTGGGCGTGTTTTCTTTGTATTGCAGCGAGGGTTGTCTATTGAGTACCGCCTCGATGCGCCCACCGCACGCCGCCGCTTTGGTTACGGTTACAATCAGGTTTGCGAGCTTGACGAGCTCAATCAGGATTTGTCCCATAAGGTTATAGAGTGCAATCACGCTGCCCTGCGAAAGCGCGCCGCCGTCCACACGGAGTGCGCCCGTATATAGAAGCAGGATAATGCCGCCGTTGACGAGGGCGCAGGTCAACGGGCTGGTGATTGCGGCGAGCGCGCCGACGAATTTACGCCGTTCCGTCAACGCGCCGTTTCGGCGTTCGAACAGCTCGCGTTCACTGTCCTCGCGACAGAACGCACGGAGTACGCGCGCGCCCGAAAGGTTCTCGCGCGTCGATAACAGCACCAAATCCAAATTTTCCTGCGCGCGTTTGTAAAGGGGCATACACGCGAACATCACGGCGTAGACGACGAGTGCCAAAACGCCGATTGTGAGCGCGAACGCGCCGAGCGAGCTGGGGTCGATTAGAAACGCCGTGAACATTGCGCCGAACACGATAAAGGGCGAACGCAAAAACAATCGGAGCGCGAGATTGACGCCCGACTGAAAGCGGTCAATATCCCCCGTCATGCGCGTGAGAAGAGTTGCCGTGCCAAGTCTGTCGACGTCGCGTTCGGAAAGGGATTGTATTTTTTTGAATAAATCAAGCCGTATATCTGCGGAAACGCCCGTCGCCGCGCGCGCTGCGAAATATTGCGCAATCACGGAGAACAAGAACCCGAACAAGCCGAATGCGGCAAGCACGCCGCACATGGCGAGGATAAACGGGACGTCGGCGTTTGGATACCCACCGTCTACCCGCGCGCCCAAGCCCTTGTCGACGATTAACCCGACCACGAACGGTACGAGCAATTCAAACGTCGCCTCCAACAGCTTGAACAACGGACCGAGCAGGCTTTGCTTTTTATACGGTTTGAAATACGCAAGCAATTTTTTCATAGCATTATTATAGCACATAACGGGCACAAAACGCAACAAAATGAAAAGCAAAAAACGGGGCAGTTGCCCCGTTTTCCGTGATTTTTACGTCTATTTTTTATTCTTCGTCCATCGGTTTTCCCAAAAGCGCGAGATACAGCGCCTTGTATTTGCGGATTTGTTCCAGCCTTGCGCCCTCTTCCGTCGACGACAGCTTTTCGTTCGCCGCGTTCATGCGCAGGGCGTTAATCAATTTGTTTGCAAACACGATAAACACGATAAACGCGAACACAAACCCCACGCCCAAAAGCACCGTTGGCAGAACGTACGTGTTTTCACGGGTCGTGAAATTCTTTAACCCGAACACAATCGCAAGCACAAGCAACGCCGCC
Organism: Clostridia bacterium; assembly: GCA_017453145.1. Lineage (GTDB taxonomy): Bacteria > Bacillota > Clostridia > Christensenellales > Borkfalkiaceae > Scatosoma. Next base: position 12,692 of record JAFTKT010000023.1, on the reverse strand, counting down.
GCAGGCAACGCGCTCGCAAAAAACGCCACCGTCGCTTTTTTAATGCGCTCTTTGAGCACCGCGCGGCGGCTTTTCTGTTTCCCCTCCACACTGCTTGCCAGCGGCTCTTCTTCTGCCGTAAGCTCTTGCACGCGCTTTTCAAACGACGTTTTGTATTCCTCTTTAATCTGTTCGGACGCTTGCTCGCCCAAATCATAGTCAAGGCTCTCTATGCCCGCGTCGGCGTATTCGGAAATGAGCACGTCGGGGTCGGTGAAATCGGAAGTCTTTGCGCGCCAATAGCCCACCGACGCCGCCGTCGCCACGTCGTCGAGCGCGAGCGCCTTTTCAAATTGCAGCTCCGCCGCACGGAAACTGCCCGTTTTGAGAAGTTCTTCGCCCTCCGCTATCCGACGCTCGTATTCCGCCTTTTTCGCCGCCGCCTCTTCTTCTCTGCGCTTGATGAGCTCCGCCGCCTGCTCGGGCGTTAACCCCGCAAGCTCCTCGTCGTCCTCGTCCGCGTCAAATTGCGGAAACTCGAATAACGCCTCGTCCTCAACCTCGCCGTTTTCAAGCGTTTCGTCCGTTACGTCCACGTAGCCGTCTTTCGTCTTTTTCAGGCGCACGCCTCTGCCGTATTCGTCGTCGATAATTCTTTCTTCCATAGCCCTGTTTCTCCTTTTTATTCGTTGTCTGTCTGCGCGAGCTCGTCGTCGCTTAGCACGAACGGATTTTTCCAAACTCTGCCGTTCGGCTTTTCAGGCAAAACCGTTTTTATAGCGAACGCGAGGCACTTGCCTCTATATCTGCTTTTTGCCCACTCGCAAAGCTCTTTCGTTTCAAAAAGCGCCAACACACAGCTCCCCGAACCCGTCATCACCGCGCCGAGCGGCGAAAAGGACTTGGCGGCGTCAAACGCCTCTTGCACCTCACCGTTCAGTCTTGCGGCGGGCATAAACAAATCGTTCGTCAAATACCTGCCTGCCTCTTCCACGTTTTTTTCGAGTAACGCCGCAACCGCTTTTTCCGTCGCGCTGACGGTTTTGCTTGTTGTCGGCAACGCGTCGTATTCACGGTAGCATGCGCCCGTATTGACAGGCGACGGGGGCATAAGCGCAAGAAAATGCAAGGTTTGTCCGATAGCGAGCGAAGTTATTTTCTCGCCCCGACCCTGCATGCGCGCGTAGCCGCCTTTGCGCATATATTTCACGTCGCTACCCAGCCCGTCTGCAAGTTCGTCGATGGCTTGTTCGTCCGAAACGCCGTAGAGCTTTGCCATACCGTTTAACACGCCGCTCGCGTCGGCAGACGAACCGCCGAGCCCCGCGCCGAGCGGAATGTTTTTATAGACGGTGATGTCCGCACCGCAAACGCCGAATTTTTCGGAAAAACGTTCGGCGGCTTTGAGCGCGTTGTTTTGTTCGGGAGGGATACTCTCGCTACCAAGCCCGCGCATAGTAACCGACGAAAGTTTGTCCTTGCGTTTTTTGAGCACGATTAAATCGAATAAATCCACGCTCGCCACAAGCGAATCAAGCAAATGGAAATTCTGCTCTCGCCCGACGATTTCGAGCGTGAGATTGATTTTTGCATACGCCTTGATTTTTACCGTGTTCATGCCCGTGCCTCACGAAAACGGGCGGTGGAGAAACCCCACCGCTCGGTTCTTCCGATTTAATTGTAGCATATTTTTCACAAAAATACAATCTATTCACGCACGTTTTTTGTGAAATTTATTTGATTTGCCGATAAACGAACACTCTTTCTCCGTCCTTGACGGGAAATTCCAGCTCGGGATTACTGCGTTGGAGCTCGTCGGGGTCGCGCGCGAGGCGTTTCGCCACTTCCCAAAGCCCCTCGCCCGCACGAAGCGCAAACACCGAAATTGCCGCGTCCGATTCCTCGCGTTTTTCCCCCGCTTTTGCCGCGCAAACGTATTCCCATTCCGTTTCGTCGTAGCCGCGCAAACAGATTTTCAGCGTTGCCTCCGCCTCCGTTTCCCCACCGCGCGCGCGCCGAACGTTGAGCCCGCAAACGATACAGTCTGCCTCCACAACCGCCGCATCGACGGAAACAGGGAACGCGAACGGCAAGGACAAAGTCGAAGAGCGGTAGCCGCCGTCGGCGGTTTTGAAGAGCAGTTCGGCGTTTAACACGCCCTCTGCGTCGAACCCGTTATCCGTTTTCCGACAAGTGATTTCCGCGCGGGGCAACACCGCCGCCGCAAGCGTACATTCCTCTTGTAACGTGGGGGAAAGCGCGGCAACGCCGTTCACTCGCTCGGTGCATTTTACAAGGCTCGTCAAATACCTGCCCGCGCCCTTTTTCTTTTCAAGCTCCAACGCCGCCTGCGGAGAAAAGGCGTCGGCGCATACGTTCAGCTCGTCGGTCGCATACAGGAAACAATCGGCAAGCAAGGCATAGGAAAACACGATTTTACACTTCCTCTTTTCCTCGTCCACGCCTGCGACGAGGTTTGCCGATTTCACGCTTATTCTCGCACTCGCGTTCACGTTCCCGAACGCGTCCTCACAAGGGATTTGCAGGCGCAAAGGTATTAAGCGTTCGTAGCTGACGATATTATCCTCTTCTTTGAGCACGCACACGTGCAGGTTGAGCTCGCCCTCAATCTCGATTTGCCCCGCCCCCACTTTCACTTCCGTTACGACGACGTTTTCGCTGTGCAAGAGAATATCCCCGACGTAGTCCGTTTCAAATTCGTCCTCCGCCTCCGTTTCCCCTGACACGCATACGCTACGCCGCAAGGACAGCGTTTCTTTTTTGGTGAACATACCCTCGCCGCCGACGAGGTATTCCATTTGCCTCGTGCCGTAGACGGTGGTTTTTGCGCCTACGACGACGGAGATATATAAGCCCGAGCCCTCCCGCCGATAGGATACGTTTTCCGCCGCAAGCGCGACTTTGGCAAAACACGCGGGCGATACGTCGGCATTTGCCGCCTTGTGGAAAAACTCCGCGCCGCGTTCCGCGCGACACACCTTGCGGTTACCGTCCTCGTAGACAACGCACAGCGTGAGCTTGCCACCATAGCGTACTTCTCCGTCGGCGCACGCACATTCGGTGGGCGAAACGGAGGTTTGGACGGCTAAAATACTCCCGATTTCGCTGCCCGAAAGCCGACATTCCACGATTGATTGACTTTGTAAACGGGCGATTTCTCCCGTATAGCGATAGGTTTCATATTGCGGTTTCAATTCCATTGTTGCACTCCCTTTCACGTTTTTATCGTCTATCTATCCTATGCCTGCAAAAACGCGGTTAGAACGGAAAGGGTTTGTAAAATTTGGAAAATGCGGGAATAAAAAGTAAAATTTTGGCGCATACTCTTTCTATGATTAAACCGACAAAGAAAATAACGGACGTCAAACAAATGGTAAAAAGCTGTTCCGCGCGGCGGGTCGCGGTGCGCGTCAATCTCGGCAGAAACAAGTGCCTGCATTATTCGGGCGTGCTTTCGGGTATCTATCCCGCCCTGTTTACCGTCAAGCCCGACGATAAGGATTTCTTGGGCAAAACGGCGTATTCCTACTCCGACGTGCTTTGCGGCAACGTCAAGATAAAGCCTTTATAAATCGAACCCCCGCGCGCTTTTTTGAAAAGCGCGCGGCTTTTCTCGCTTTGCAATTATTTTTTTATAACTATTGTTATAACGCAACCCAACGCATTATTTTTAGAGTATACTATATATGATATACCTCTCCGATAGTCGCTGCAACCAAATCCCCCTGCCTTGTTTATAGGCAGGGGGATTTGGTTAAAAATTTATTTTATAACACCTTTTTCAAGAACTGTCCCGTGTAACTTGTGGGACAAGCCGCGACCTGTTCGGGTGTGCCCGTGCAGACGATTTCGCCGCCACCGTTGCCGCCCTCCGGTCCTAAATCAATAATATAATCGGCGATTTTAATCACGTCGAGGTTATGCTCGATTACGAGCACGGTGTTGCCGCCCTCGCGGAGTTTCAAAAGAATTTTAATGAGCTTGTCCACGTCGTAGGCGTGTAAACCCGTCGTCGGCTCGTCGAGAATATATAGCGTTTCCCCCGTCGACCGTCGCGCGAGCTCGGTGGCAAGCTTGACGCGTTGCGCCTCACCCCCCGAAAGTGTGGTGGAGCTTTGTCCGAGCTTGATATACCCAAGTCCGACGTCGTTCAGGGTTTTGATTTTACCGTAGATATTCGGCACGGGTTGGAAAAACTCACACGCCTCTTCGACGGTCATATCCAAAACGTCGGCAATGCTCTTGCCCTTGTACTTAACTTCCAGCGTTTCGCGGTTATAACGTTTCCCGCCGCAAACCTCGCACGGCACGAAAATGTCGGGCAAGAAATGCATTTCGATTTTGATAATCCCGTCGCCCGCGCAATGCTCGCAACGTCCGCCCGAGATATTGAACGAGAACCGTCCTGCCTTATACCCACGCTCTTTCGCGTCGGGGGTCATGGAAAACAAGTCGCGAATGGCGTTGAATACGCCCGTATACGTCGCGGGGTTACTGCGCGGCGTTCTGCCTATCGGGGATTGGTCAATGTCGATTACTTTATCGAACTGTTCCACGCCCTCCATTTTCGCGTATTTGCCCAGCGCGTGCTTTGCGCCGTTCAGCTCGTTTGCAAGGGTCGGATACACGATTTCGTTGACGAGGCTAGATTTACCGCTACCCGAAACGCCCGTTACCGCCGTAATCAAACCGACGGGGATTTTGACGTCGATATTTTTCAGATTGTTTTGTGCGCAACCGAATACGTTCAGCCAACGCCCGTCGGGCGCTTTGCGCACGGCGGGCGTTTGAATTTTACGCCGCCCTGCCAAATAATCGCCCGTGATTGAATTTGGAGTGTTTGCAATTTCTTCGGGCGTGCCGCACGCTACGACCTCGCCGCCGTGTACGCCCGCTTTCGGGCCTATGTCCACGATATAGTCGGCGGCGCGCATGGTGTCCTCGTCGTGCTCGACGACAATCAACGTATTGCCCAAATCCCTCAACCCTTTGAGGGAGTTCAAGAGTTTTTCGTTGTCGCGTTGGTGCAAACCGATACTCGGTTCGTCTAAAATATACAACACGCCCGTGAGCGCGCTACCGATTTGCGTGGCAAGGCGTATGCGCTGGCTCTCGCCGCCCGAAAGGGTAACCGCCGTGCGCGTGAGCGTGAGATACCCAAGTCCTACGTTCCGCAAAAAGCCCAAACGGTTGTTGATTTCCTTGATAATCGCGTCCGCAATCAGATGCTCGGTCGCGCTCAACCCCGCTTTCACTTCGTCCATAAACTCGCAAAGCTTATCGACGGGCAGCTCGCAAACCTCCCAAATATTTTTACCGCTAACGCGCACGGACAACGCCTCCTTTTTCAAGCGTTTGCCCCCACAACCGTCGCAGGGCGCGTTGCGCATCAAGCGTTCTATATCGCTCTTTACGCCGTCGGAAGTAGACGTGGCGTAGCGGCGTTGGAGGTTGTTCACGTAGCCCTCCCACGTCTTTTTGAAACTGCCCGAAAAGGAACGGGTGTGGTATTGCATATCCACGCGCTCGTCGCTACCGTACATTAAAATATCGTAGATTCCTTCGGGTAAGTCCTTGACGGGTACGTCCAAAGAAAAATGATAAGCTTTGGCAAGCGCGGAAAGCTCCATTAGCGCCATTGAATTGGAACCTAAATTCCAGCCCGTAACGCGCATAGCACCCTCGCGCAGGGTTTTGCTTTTATCGGGACAGATAAGGTCGGGGTCTACGAACTGCTTAAAACCCAAACCCGAACAGGTCGGGCACGCGCCGTAGACGGTGTTGAACGAGAACATTCTCGGTTCGATTTCTTCAAGCGAAATCCCGCAATCGGGACACGCGTAGTTGACGGAATACAGCTCCTCGTTACCCTCGCAATCAATGGTTACCAAGCCCGACGCGAGTTTGAGCGCCGTCTCCAAACTGTCCGTCAAGCGTTTTTGCACGGTCGGCTTGACAATCAGCCTGTCCACGACGACGGAAATATTGTGCTTGATGTTCTTTTCCAGCTTAATTTCTTCCTGTAAATCGTAGACAATCCCGTCTATTTTTACCCTGCCATAGCCGCTCTTTTTATACCCTGCAAGCTCTTTTTGGTATTCCCCTTTCCGTCCGCGCACGACGGGCGCGTTGACGAGGATTTTGCTCCCTTCTGGCATTGCCATAATCTTATCGCAAATTTCATCTACCGTTTGACGGCGTATTTCCCGACCGCACTTGGGACAATGCGGCACGCCGATACGCGCAAACAGTAGACGGAAATAGTCGTATACTTCGGTAACCGTGCCCACCGTCGAGCGGGGGTTGCGCGAGGTGGTTTTTTGGTCAATCGATATGGCGGGCGAAAGCCCGTCGATACTCTCGACGTCGGGTTTTTCCATTTGCCCTAAAAATTGCCGCGCATACGAGGACAGGCTCTCGACGTAGCGCCGCTGTCCTTCCGCGAAAATGGTGTCGAACGCGAGCGTGGATTTACCGCTCCCAGGAAGTCCCGTCAATACCGTAAGTTTGTTGCGGGGTATGGTTACGTCGATATTTTTCAGATTGTTTTCTTTTGCACCTTTGATAACGATATTTTCTTGCATAATTTGTTTCCTCTTTTCGTTCTACGAACGGCGATATGCTCGCTAACGCTCGCGCGATATAGCTTCACTGCGATATATTCGCTTCGCTCGTGCGATATGTCGCCAAAGGCGACGGTTTGGAATAATCTCCACTTGCGCAACGCTTTGGCGTTGCATATCGCGCCCAACAGGGCATATCGCGTTTACATATCGCAAGGCGTTAGCCTTATCTCGCGCCGTAATGCCGTGCCCTATTTTCCTGCTTTGCGAAGTCGCATTTTCAGCTCTGCGATTTTTTCACGGATTTCAATGGCTCGTTCGAAATCCAGCTGTCCGCTCGCGACTTTCATCAAGGCTTTCAGCTTTTCGATTTCGTCGGGGATTTCTTGCAGTTTGAGGTCGTCGCCCTTGTGCTTTTTCGTGATATTTAAGGTGGATTTGACTTCCTTGACAATCGTTTTGGGCACAATCCCGTGCGCCGCGTTGTATTCGCTTTGCACCTTTCTTCGGCGTTCCGTTTCCCCGATGGCACGTTTCATACTGTCCGTAACTACGTCGGCATACATAATCACGCGCCCGTCGGCGTTTCGCGCGGCTCTGCCGATTGTTTGAATGAGCGAGGTGTCGCTGCGTAAAAAGCCTTCCTTGTCCGCGTCGAGGATTGCTACGAGCTTGACTTCGGGTAAGTCCAACCCCTCGCGCAATAAGTTAATGCCGCAAAGCACGTCGAACTCGCCCAAACGTAAGCCGTTGACAATGTCAATGCGTTCCAACGTGTCAATGTCGCTGTGCATATATTTGACTTTGACGGCATGCTCCTTTAAGTAATCGGTGAGCTCCTCCGCCATCTTCTTGGTTAGCGTGGTAATCAAAACCCTGCCCCCGTCGTTTACGACCGTGCGTATCTCTGAAAGCAAGTCGTCTATCTGTCCGCGCGTGGGCTTTACGGTGATTTCTGGGTCAAGCAATCCCGTCGGGCGAATAAGCTGTTCGACGGGTTCGCCCGATTGTTCGAGCTCGTAGGGCGCGGGGGTCGCCGACACGAACACGACCTGCGGCACGCGCGCGTCGAATTCGGGGAACGTGAGCGGACGGTTGTCAAACGCCGCCTGCATGCGAAAACCGTATTCCACGAGGTTTTTCTTGCGCGATAAATCGCCGTGATACATGGCGCGGATTTGCGGTATGGTCATGTGGCTTTCGTCGATAAACACTAAAAATTCACCCGCAGGGAAATAATCAAGCAAGGTAAAGGACGGCTCGCCCGGTTTGCGTCCGTCGAAATACCGACTGTAATTTTCAATGCCGCTGCAATACCCGATTTCACGCATCATTTCCAAATCGTGCTCGGTGCGTTGTTTGAGCCGTTGCGCCTCTAAAATTTTACCCGCGTCCTCAAACGCTTTCACTTCGCCTTGTAAATCCTCTTCAATCATAGCGAGCGCGTTTTTCAGTTTTTCCGTGCCCACAGCGTATTGGCTGGCAGGAAAAATCGCGGCGTGGGAAAGCTCGTTCAATTTATTGCCCGTCAATGCCTCCACTTCGTAGATTTTTTCAATTTCGTCGCCGAAAAACTCCACGCGAATCGCCACCTCCGAGTTGGAGGCAGGGAAAATTTCTAGCGCGTCGCCGCGTACGCGGAATGTCGAACGCTTGAAATCCACGTCGTTGCGGGAATATTGAAGTTCAATCAGTTTCCGAATTAAATCGTTCCGCTCCCATTCCATGCCCGGTCGTAAGGAAATGGACAAACGGAAATATTCTTCGGGCGCGCCAAGCCCATAGATACACGAAACCGACGCCACCACAATCACGTCCTTGCGCTCCATGAGCGAGCCCGTCGCGCTGTTGCGGAGCTTGTCGATTTCGTCGTTTAAGCTCATGTCCTTTTCAATATACGTGTCCGTCGTGGGGATATAGCTTTCCGGCTGATAATAATCGTAGTAGGATACGAAATACTCCACGCGGTTTTCAGGGAAAAATTCACGGAACTCGTTGCAAAGCTGTGCCGCGAGCGTTTTGTTGTGCGCAATCACGAGGGTGGGTCGGTTGACGTTTTTAATCACGTTTGCCATTGTGAACGTTTTACCGCTACCCGTAACACCGACGAGCACTTGCGCGCGCTCGCCGTTCAAAATCCCTTCCGTTAATTTTTCAATCGCCTGCGGCTGGTCGCCCGTCGGCGCAAAAGCCGAACGTAATTTGAAGTCCATACCCCTTCCCCTGTTCCACGTTTGCTTTGCAAACGTTTGTTCAATGATTATAACACGTTTTTAAGAAAAAGTAAAGTGTTTTACCGCTTAAAAAATCCATTTTAGCACCCAACCGACGAGAAAGGCTATCACGGCGGAGGCAATCGCCCAACCGAGCTTGACGGCAAAATCACGTTTTTGTTGCACCGAGCAACGCTTGAACGCGTAGCCGTTGGCGCGCAGGGAAATGACGTAGGTTTTTTCGCCCTTGCGTTCGGAGGAGAGGAGCTCGAAATAGTTATCGAGCGCGAGCTCGGACAAGACCTTTTCCAGTTGCGGTTCTCCGAAATTTTTACGGGCGGGGAGCATGGATAACAGCTCGTCGGGAGAAACGAGGCAAATGCCTTTTTCACAGCTTAAAGAATATACCGCGCTCATCACTTCGCTTTCCCGTTTGTTCAGCATACGTTTCCCTATCTCCCTTTTTGATAGAGTATGCGCGAAAAACGGGGCTTTCATTCTATGAAAAAATCCGCTCGGCTTTGGCGAGCGGATTTTTAGGTTGTCGGTTATACTCTATATCTTGAAATTGCTTTTTAATCGATAAATCACGTCATTGTTATCAAAAAGGTGTTTTTGTTGCTCGGTCATTTGTTCGTAGGGCACTATTTGAATGTCCCCTTTATCAACCGCGTCATAAAAAGCCTTTCTAAACATTTCGTCTATTTCTTCTTCCGTTGCCGTTCTATATCGCGCGTGCAAATCTTCTTTCGCCCTTTTCTGCACGCCTTGAAAACTGCCATCATAAGCAATTACATAGCGTTTTATATCTTCTTCTATACAAACCGTTCCCATATCCTTTTACTCCTTATTAAAAATCCAAACGACGATTTCACCGTTTTCGCCGTATTTCCAATACTTTCCGTTATAATCCGTTTTCGACGAATTCAAAGCAGGCTCTTCTCCGCTATAATAATACATTTCGGCATCCTTTAAGGAGCTTTTATCTGCAAGCCCCGAATTAGCCCAATCTTGCACCGTGCCTTCGTAATAAATTTTAGATAAAACGGGAAATGAACCCCACCAATCAGACGCATCTATTTTCTTCAAATTTTTACCAATAACACAAGTGCTCATTCTCGTACAATCGCCAAAAGCATCATAATATATCAGCTTTGTGTCGCTATGTATTTTATAAGTGCTATAAATTGTATTTTTTACTTTCACTAAAAGTAAATAAGGATTTGTTTTATTTCCTATGTACAAACAATTCTCATATTCGGTGCATTGCAAATCGCTATCAAAAACAGATTGTTCTATAGTTTCAATGCTATTCGGAAGTTCCACGCTCGGTATTCCTAACAACGCGCCACGTCTTATTATTGTAACCCCTTCGGGAATGACTATTTTTTGCAAACCTGAATAACAGAACGTATCTTCTCCAATCTCCGTCAATCCACTCGGAAGCTCTATTTCCATTAAACTGCAATTCGCAAAAGCGCCGTCGCCTATACTCTTAATTGTTGATGGCAAATTAATCGATTTTAGTTGAGAGTTATGAAAAGCATAGCTTCCTATCCATTCACATACGCTTTCTTCTTCAAAATAAACATTTATTGGAAGAGGTTTATAATACCACGAATTTTTTCCACCTGAAAACATACAGGAAGGAATATATGTAACATTCTTCGCAATGAAAATATCAATTTCATTTTCATAACTCCTCCCAATTGTATCTGAAAACGGCGCACTGACTATCCACTCATCAAACCCACTTATTGTCGTTGGCATATAACGGCATTCTGTTGCGTTAAAATATATCGTGGTAAGCGATGAACAGTAGCTAAATGTATTCCGACCAATCTTTGTTAAACTTTCGGGCAACGTTATCTCCGTTAAGCCCGTTTGCCGAAACGCATTGTCGCCAATACTTTTCAGCGTTTCGGGGAACGAAACGGCAATAATGTCTTCCCTGCCGTCGAACACGGAATCGTAAATCGATTCTACGGGTAAGCTTTTATACGTGTCCGCTATCTTAATTTTCGTTGCCGTTCCCGTGTATGCAATAACTTCCGCATACGTTCCGCACGCCGATACGTCGTATACAAGCCCTTCCGTTGGCAAAAGCGGTTGTTCGCAAACAATGCAATACCCTGAATTGTCTATATCGTGCTCCGCGTATTCCAAGTTACTATCACAATTTTCACAATCAAGCCAATGAAAGGAGTTATCAAAGGCATAGTTATCTTTCCATTGATGCTCGTTTGTTTGCGTATAATTTTCTATTTCAACCTTGCCGCATATGGAGCAGGTTTTCGTGTCATACCCCTGCGCTTGACAGGTAGGCGCGGTAGTAACGGTATGCCAAGTATGGTCATTGTTCGTCCCTTGTTTCCATTCGACGGAAGGGCAAGACAAGCAGACCCTGTAAAACAATCGGCGTTCGCAAGGCACTTCGTCTGCACTAAAATTCGTCCATTCTCCAAACGTATGTACGTGCTTATCAGGCATTATAATTGTTTGCGTCGTTTTGTCCGTAAACGTGATTTTCAAATCGCCGTTTTCGTCGTATTCTACTTTTTCAATTCCCACACCGTCTTTTCCGTCCACACCATTTGTTCCGTCGACACCGTCTTTTCCGTCAACGCCGTCGACACCGTCCCTGCCATTCGCTCCGTCTTTTCCGTCCACACCATTTGTTCCGTCGATACCGTCTTTCCCGTCCACGCCGTCCGTTCCGTCGACACCGTCCCTGCCATTCACTCCGTCTTTCCCTGCTTGCCCCGTTTCGCCTTGCGCTTTTACGCCCGTATCCACGCCGTCAATATGCCAATTTCCGTTTTCGCCAATCGAAATCGTAGGGCTTACACCGTCTTTACCGTCGTCCCCTTTGTCTCCTTTTTCGCCTTTTTCGCCTTGAATACCCTGTTCACCCCGTTCGCCTTTTTCTCCTTGAATTGCTTGATTTTCGTTATCTTCGCAAGCCACAAAACCGAAAAGCAGCATAAGACAGCCAACAAAAGAAACCAAACCGCGCATAAAATTTTTCATAAAACATCTCCTTACATAAAAAAGTGCGCCAACCGAAGTCAACGCACTAAAACGCAAACTCCAATCGTCGCTAAACTAATTCTCAAATGGTAGTAAAGGTGTTCGCCCATATCATTTTAAGTGGAATTTGCATTTTATCAAATTCAAAAGATATGAACGAAAGAGCGTATTATCCTCTAAAAAGAAAATACACCTCAATACCATATTCAATTAGTTTAGCATTATTAGTATAGCACATATAAAAAATTTTAGCAAGCGGTTTTACGAAATAAATGAAAACCCGACTGAATAAGTCGGGTTTTGGAATTCGTTCACGTGCAATTATACCAGCGCTTCTTTTCTTGCCTCACTCTGCGAGCCCGTCGGGTTCAAAACGCTATACCCTACGTTAATGAGGTGGTCGGCTACTCTTTCAAGTCCCGCAACCGTCGAGAAGAAATACGCCGAAAGCTCTACCCTGCAACTGCCCTCTGCAAGCCGCGAGAAGTGGTTTGCCGAAAGGGAGCGTTTCATAGCGTCGACCTCGTTTTCCAACGCGGTGAGCTCGTTTAATCGCGTGCTGTTCGCATCGTCGAACGCCTCGCTTGCTATCTCGAACATACGCGTAATTTTGTCTTTCATATTTTTAAGTTCCGAAAGTGCGCTGTCGGAGAATTTCAATCCTTCTTCCGCCATTTGCACGCCGATTTCGTGGAAATTCACCGCGTGGTCGCCTATTCTTTCGACGTCGTTGAGAACGTGGAAATACGAACCGATAACCTTTTCGTCGCTTGCCGCTACGAGCGGGGAAAGCTGAATTAAATATTTAGACAAGGCGTGGTTGGTAAAGTCAACGATACCTTCGTTATCGTAAATAACCTTATTGTTTTTATCCGAGCCCGTGAAT
>JAFTKT010000022.1 GCA_017453145.1 Clostridia bacterium | reverse complement strand
GCAAGCGCTTACGCGCCGAAACGCCGAAACACCCAAACGCGGCGGGGCTGTTATATTCCGTCCGTTTCAGTTTTCCAACAACGTTTTGTATATCGCTTCCGCAACGCGCAAGCCGTCTGCCGCCGACGACGTGATACCGCCAGCATACCCCGCGCCCTCGCCGCAGGGATATAAGTTTTTCGCCGAAACCGATTGCAAATCTTCGCCGCGTTCGAGCCGTACGGGCGAGCTTGTCCGCGTTTCCGCCGCCGTAAGCACCGCAGACGGGTCGGCAAACCCTTTTAACCGTTTGTCCATATCCAAAATCGCAACTTTCAGCGGAGCGCTAACAAAGCTAGGCAACACCGCGCGTAAATCCGCAAACGCCGTGCCCGCGCCGTAGCTGGGCAACACCGCGCCGAATTTGTCGCTCGTTTTATCGCGCAAAAAATCCCCCACGAGCTGTACGGGCGCACGATACGCACCGCCACCCGCCGCAAACGCGTTTCTTTCTACCGTGCGTTGAAATTCCACGCCCGCGAGTGGATTTTTTTCGAAATCCTCGCCAAAATCGCTCTTTCTAATCTGCGCAATCAATGCGGCGTTGGCATTCCGTTCCTTTCTCGCATAATCGCTCATACCGTTGGTTACCACCCCGCCCTCTTCACTCGCGGCAGGCATTACCACCCCGCCCGGACACATACAGAACGTGAACGCCGCCCGCTCGCTCGCATGCGACACAAGCTTGTAATCGGCGGCGGGCAACGCTGTATACGCCTTGCCGTATTGCGCAAACCCGATTGCGCTTTGCAAATGCTCAATCCGAACACCGATAGCAAAATCTTTTGCGACAATCCTCACGCCGCGATACCGCAGACGTTCAAACGTATCCCGTGCGCTGTGCCCGACGGCAAGCACGAGCGCGGAAACCTCGATAGTTTCTTGGCCCCGTTCGCTTTCTATCCGCGCGCTTTTGAGCGCGCCGTTTTTGATTTCCAAATCCACAAGACGGGTGTGAAAACGTACTTCGCCACCGTGCGCCAAAATATATTCGCGCATATTTTTGACGACTTTTTTCAAATTATCGCTACCAATATGCGGCTTGTTCAACCACAAAATCTCTTCGGGCGCGCCGAATTGTACGAATGTTTCAAGAACCTCTCTATTGAGTGGACTGTGCGTTTGCGTGTTTAATTTCCCGTCTGAAAACGTACCTGCCCCGCCCTCGCCGAACTGTACGTTAGATTGCGTATTCAAAATCCCCGTTTTCATAAACGCCGAAATATCCTTTTCACGCGTTTCGACGGGTGCGCCACGCTCAACTACGACGGGCGCAATACCCCTTTCGATTAAACGCAGAGCGCAAAACAAGCCCGCAGGACCGCTCCCAACGACAAGCACCGTCTTTTCAGGACGTTTTACGAGCGGTAATTGCTCCAAAACGGGCGGTTTTTTCGGCTCGTCGCTTGAAAATTCAATCGTATAGACGTATTTTATGTCCAATTTATTTCTTGCGTCAAGCGATTTTTTCTTGATTGCGAAACACTTCGGTTTTTTGCCCAATTTCTTTTCGGCGATTTTGACAAGCTCGCTCTCGCTCGCGCCGATAGGGAGTTTTATATCGGAAAGCGTGCGTGAACTCATACCTGCCCCCGTGCTTTTTCCATTTCTTTGTCGATTGCCGCCGCCACTGTGCGCGCCGAAGAATACGCCCATTGCAAGTTATAGCCGCCGCATTGACCGTCTATATCGAGGATTTCGCCCGCGAAATACAATCCCTTTTGTTTTTTACTCTGTAAATCGCTATCGACCTCGTCCATACGTATACCGCCTTTGGTTACCTGCGCCAAGTCAAGCCCCAAATGCCCCGTAACGGTGAGCGTAAACGCTTTGACGCTCCGCGCCGCCGCGCGCAAATCCCCGTTCGCGCGTTTCATCACGACCCTTGCGATTTGGTTATTGACAAACCCGCACAAAAGCTCGCCCGTTGCAAGCTCGGGGAACGTTTCGCGTTTTCTCTGCAAGGCGGCAAAAATATGCGCCTGTTCAAATTCGGGTAAAAAGTCAATGGAAATGGTTACACCGTCTTGAATACGGTGCGTTAAAAACGCCGAAAGACGGAAAATCGAATCCCCCGAAACGCCGTAGTCGGCGAACATAATATCCCCTTTGACTTTGATACTACGCCCGTGTAATTCGCCGCCCGCGCGCTCTGAAAACAGCGCGGTTACCTCCGCGTCGGCAACGCGGATACCTTTGAGAGCACGTAGCTCTTTGGAGTCCGCTTTGAGTTGAACAAGCGAGGGATAAAGCGGTGTGAGCGTATGCCCGAATTTTTGCGCGAGTGCATACGCCGTACCGTCCGTGCCGAACGAGCGAGCGACCGTGCCGCCCGTGCATAAGACGACCTTTTCGGCGTAGATTTTCCGCGCGGGATTTTCGTCTGTTTGCACGCTTAAAACAAAGCCCTGTCCCTGTTTTTCTAAATCGAGCACGCGGGATTTGACGCAAAGCTCCACGCCGCGTTTGGCGGCAAGAAAACGGAGTGCGTCGGTGAGCGCGGAGGCTTGTCTGCCTGCGGGATACACTCTGCCCCGTTCGTCTGCCTGCAACAAAAGTCCTGCGTGTTCGAAAAAGGACAGGAGAGATTGCGGGTTATACCGCGCCACGATTTCGCGCGACAACGCCGCGCCGCCCGAAAAGGAGAAATATTCTTCCCTCTCTGCGGCAAGGTTAGTAATATTCCCCTGCCCGTTACCCGTTGCGGAAAGCTTTTTTCCTACCCGCTCGCCGCGTTCGAATACAACCGTTTTGCCGCTTGTTTTTAGAGACGTCGCGAGCATAAGCCCTGCCGCGCCGCCGCCGATAATTGCCGTCTGTATCTTTTCCATATCTACATTGTAGCGTATTTCGTGATAAAAGTCAATTTTTTTCAAAAATTGCTGAATTTTTTTTTGCGTAGTATTGACTTTTTTTTCATTTTGTATTAAAATAGATGTATAAGATAATAGTATAGGAGCAACGTTATGGAATTTATTTATCAATGTATCGATTATTTGAAAGCCAATCCTACCCTCGCATACGTTTTAATCGGCGCAGTTGCCGCCTTTTTGATTTTGACAATCGTGCTGATTGCGGTAGGTGTGAAACGTTCGAAAGCGAAAAAACGCGCCAAGAACGCGAATTTGAAAACCGTCGCGACGAAAACCGCGCCCGTAGTCTCCAAAACGAGCGCGAGCGTAGCCGCGCCTGAAAAAACGGCGCAAGAGAGTGCGGAAGAAGAAAAAGCGAGAAAAGAGGCACTTCGCCAAGCGACGCTTGCAAGATTAGAGGCGGAACGGTTAGCCGCTGAACAGGAAGAGGCGGAACAGCGCGCGGCAGAGCAAGCAAAAATAGAAGCGGAACAAGCGGCGAAAGCGGCAGAGGAAAAACGCGTTGCCGACGAGAAGAAGGCGAAAGAGCAGGAAAAGGCACAGTCCAAAGCCCCCAAAGCGCAAGCCCCCGCAAAGAAGAAAGCAGAACCGAAAAAGTTGGAAAACGCAGAACCCAAAGCAGAACCCAAAGCCGCTAAAATAGAGCAGGAAAAACCGCAGGACGAAATCGCAAAAGCGGTTGCGGAGCGTTCGGAAAAGGAACACGCGCAGAAATTAAAGCGCGACAAAGAGAACGCGGAAAAGGCGAAAGCGAAAAAGCAAGCCGCCGTGCAGAAAGCGCTCGGCGCAAACGAGGACGAAACGGAAACGGCGGCAAAATACAGCGGCAAATGGACGGTCTGCCGCGTAGTTACCGACGGGGATAACGAGGACGAAATGTACTTCTTCGAACTGCACGCCTCCAACGGCGAAAAGTTGCTTTCAAGCGAGGAATACACGTCGTATGCGGGTGCGTTGCGCGGTATTGAAACGCATAAAGCGAACATTGAAAAAGGTAATTTCAAAATTACGCTTTCCAAGAAAGGCGACTACATATTCAAACTTTTGAGCGGTAAAAATATGCTCCTTTGCATGGGCGAAAACTATCCCACGCGCGCGCGTTGCGAAAGCGCAATCGAATCGACCAAGCGTTTTGCCAAAACCGCTGTTTTGGACGAGAACGTGCAAGACCACCTCGTGAAAGTGCCCGTTGAGGACGAAGCGGACGTCGCGCCGATTGTGGATAACGCGAACGGCAAGTGGCTGATTTCGAGCCATAAAGGCGCGGACGGCGACGATTTGTTCTATTTCGAACTCTTCGCAAACAACGGCGAAAAACTGCTTTCCAGCGAGGAATATACGACGTATATCGGCGCGGTAAACGGTATTCAAACGCATAAGACGAACATTGAGAAGAACAATTTCCGTATTTCGCTGACCAAGCGCGGGGATTATATCTACAAGCTTTTGAACGGGAACGGACAGCTGCTTTGTCTTGGCGAGCACTACAAGACCAAGAGCCGTTGCCAAAGCGCGGTGGAATCGGTGCAACGCTTTGCCGCAAACTCCCCCGTTTTGACCGACCCTAATTTGACAAAATAAGTTTTCATTTTTTCCCTCCTTTATAAATAGAAACTCCGCGAGCGGTACGCTCGCGGAGTTTCCTCTTCACTTTTTATATTCATTCGTTATCTCGCGCCGCCGCCACCGCCGCCGAAGCCGCCGCCACCGAATCCGCCAAAGCCGCCACCGCCGCCGCTTCTGCCGATAAACGAGCCGCCGCCCGCGCTTTCGGGGCGCGCCATAGCAAGCACCATTGCGCACGTCATACAGCGATTGATAAGCATATAATCGAACACCGTCATTTGCGAGCCCACGCACCATTCGGGAGGCGTCAGCGTGATTGCCGCAAATTTCTCTTCCCATTCGTCCGTTACGCCAAGTACCTGCGCATACGGCAACACCTTGTAATACAGTTCGGGATTTTCTTCGAGCATAAACTTGATTTTTTCTTCTTCCGTAACTACGATAAAGTCCTTAAAGCCGAGAACGTTGCCTAGCGTTTTACGGTATTTTTCCGTCCTCGACAGCTTTCCGAGCGTGAAGAACGCAGGGAGTAAACCGCCCACGCACACAAGCAACTTTTCATAACCCGTCAAAACGTATGAGCCGAACAAACCGATAAACAGCAACGCGAACAACGCCGCGACACCGATTTGCGCCGCCGTCATGCCAAGCAAAACGGACTTCTTCCATTTATAACGGTAATTTTCTTTCAGCAAACCGAACACGGCAATCACCGCCAAAGGCACGAAAAATACGATTCCAGCGGGGTATACGTAGCCGCCGCCTATATCCAAACTCATAATAAACGGCATCAAGAACCCGAACAAGCCGCTCAAAATCACGCCCGACAAAAACCAAAATACCGATTTCGGAGCGTACATTTTAATTTTCGGCGTCTGCGCAATCGCCTTTTCCGCGCTTTGGTAGAACTTATGTTTCAGGGCTGAAACGCGCGTAGACACCACCACCGTGTCCTCGTCGAACGGCGTTTCTCCTTCGATAACTTCCCGCTTAGCGTGCGCGAATAAGCCGTTAAATACCGTTTTTGCGTGCAAGCTTTCGCGCTTGGGAAGCGCAGGCACTTTCTGCGTCAATACAGGGTCGTCCTCGTCCGAAAAATCAATACTCAAATACCCCTTATTCGCGAAATAGTAAATCATAGACGTAATATCTTCGCTATCCACCGTTCCGTCAATCAGTTTTCCCATTTGCATAGGGTCCATTTCGTCGGGG